>DATKFU010000176.1:0-2037 GCA_035511215.1 Bryobacteraceae bacterium
GATAATAAATCGTGCCCCGGAGGCCAGCCGAATCTACCACCGTTGTGCCGAACGTCGGGACCGGTTCATCCTGCGCCCAGGCCGCGGTTGCAAGACAAACGAAGGTCGCGATGAAAATGACTCGACTGACCATACAGATGCCTGCTTTCGCGCTACCGCACCAGATCGATACTCGCGATCGTCCGCGACCCGGTCCGCCACTCATTCACCACCTTGCCCTTCCCATCCACCTCGATTATCCGCCGCCCCGTATAATCGTTCACCAGCATCGCGCCGTCCGGCAGAAAGGTGAACCCCGAAACCCAACCCATCTGAATCGCCGGATCCGTCCCGCCAATCGACCGCACAATCTTTCCCGACGCGTCCACCTCCACCACTTCGCCCGGATCCGAAAGGCTGATCACGGTGTTCCCGTTGGCCAGCCTCCGACCCATATACAGCTTGCGGTTTTTCCCGTTCGGCGCCTGCCATTGCCACACGATCTTCCCGGCCTTATCCACCTCAATCAGCTTGCCCTCAGCCTCCACTGCAATCAGCGTGGTTCCCGCGTCCGTGCGATGCGCGTTGCGCGACCGCATGTCGGCCAGGTCCGCGCTCTCGTACTTCCAGACCACGCGCTTATCCGGCGTCACTTCCACCACTTTCCCCAGCTTCGCGTCGCCGATCAGCGTGTTCCCGCCCGGCAGGCGCTGCGCCGCAATCGGATGCTCCAGTCCTTCCGAATACGTCCACACTTCGTTGTGCGCGCCGTCCAGTTCCACCACCTTTTTCTGTGGATTGATGGTGAAGAGTACGTGCCCATCGGGCAAAGCCTGCACATCGTGCCCGTGATCGTTCGGCATTTTCCAAAGCACCTTGCCGGACGGCCACTCGATCTCCGCAATCTCGCCATTCGGGCCGTGATCCGAAATCAGCAGCGTATGCGTCACCGGGGCGGCCTTCAGATACTTGTCGAACCACGCGATGGCACGCGCATCGGCGCGTTCCGCATCGGCGCCTTTGAAGCCATGCCCGGCGCCCGCGATGGTTTCCAGTTCCGCCGGCACGCCCGCCGCAATCAGCCGCTCCACCAGCCACAGGGATTGCTCATAGGCCACGTAAGGATCGGCCGTGCCGTGGATCGCCAGAATCGGCGCGGCGTTCGGCGTGACCCAGTTCAGCGGACTCGACCGGATATGCGCCAGCCGCTCATGATCCAGGTCGCCGCCCAGAAACAGCGGCAGCACCTGCGCGGCATCGACGGATTTCGAATAGGACTGCGTGAAATCGGTCGGCCCGTACTCATCCACCACGCATTGCACGGCGCTCGATTGTTCGCGATTCGGCCCCGAACCCTCGAACTCCTCCACACCCGCCGTTAGGCCCAGCATCAGCACCAGGTGGCCGCCCGCGCTGCCGCCCAGCGCCCCGATATGGCTGGGATCGATGTTGTATTTCGCCGCGTTGGCGCGCAGGAAGCGCACCGCGGCCTTCACGTCCTGCACCGCGGCGGGAAACTGATTGCGCGGCGAGAGCCGGTAATCGGCCGTAGCCGCCACGTACCCATGTTCAGCCAGCTTTTGGGCGAGCGAAAGATAACTGGCGCGGGCGCCGGCGCGAAACCCGCCGCCATGCACCAGCAGGACAGCCGGGTGATTATGCGAGGTGTCGCGGGGCCGCACGATATCCATCGACTGCCGGCCGCCGACGGCGGAGTAATCTACCGTGTCCGGAGTCTGAGCGAAGACGGCCGAAGCCAGAAATAAAAGAGAGATGATTGCGCGCACCGTCCAACTATATATCGCTCTTGTGGGGCCGGTTGACAACCCAATGCCACTTACTTTGCGAATTAGCCATGTGGGGCCAAGCCTTCTGGCTTGTCTCGGATGGGCCTGCGGCCCACGAACGGCGATGAAACAAGGTGGGACAGGCGCTTTCGCCTGTCCAGGTAGGGTAGGCGGTTCCGCCTGCCCACTCGAGGCTTCACGGTGCCGCCGGCCTTCCAATCCCCTCTACGGGGTGAGAGCCTTCCGGCCGGCGCGTTTGCGATGAATTTGC
>DATKFU010000177.1:0-4663 GCA_035511215.1 Bryobacteraceae bacterium
GGGGATGAAGCACGAGTTTGATGCCGGCCTCGGCACGATCCGGGTCGGTAAAATAAGCCTTGAAAGGCGCGCCGATGAGCTCGTCCCGCGTGCATCCGGTGAGCGCTTCCATCTGCTTGTTCACGTCGGTGATGATGCCCGCTGGGTCGGTGGTCATCAGCGCATCGATATTGGATTCGATCAGCGAGCGCGTATAAAACTGCTGGTCGCGCAGGCGCTGATCGAGCTTCATCTGCTCCGCTTCGACCTGCTTGCGCGCGGAATTGTCCGTGCCGATCAACAGGTAGCCGATAATTGCGCCTTGATCGTCGCGTAGCGCCGTAACCGAGACGATGGCCGGAAAGCGGCTGCCATCCTTGCGGATGTACGTCAATTCGTAGATGTCCTCAATCCCGCGCGAGGCCTTGAAGACCAGGGCCTGGAATCCCGGTGTAATCGTGGTTCCCAGCTCGGTGCTCAATGCGGCCGCGCGGGCGATCACTTCGAGCGGATCGGAAATATCGGCCGGGGTTATCCTGTTCACCACATCTGCCGCGGCGTAGCCCAGCATGCGCTCGGCGCCCACATTGAATATTTGAATGACGCCCTTCTCGTCGGTGGCGATACTCGAGAAGTTGGCGCTGTTGAAAATCGCGTTCTGCAAGGCCCCCGTCTTGAGCAAAGCCTCTTCCCGGCGGACCTCCGTGATGACATCCGCGCCAGGGGCGTCCATTACCGGTGCATTTGACATGATTTTTCCCGTTTCAATGTGTGCACGGGTGATGCCAACACGTAAGCGCCTTCCCGGACACCGCCCTGCGCCAGAACGCCTGAACGGAATCGGCGCGCGCACGATCACATGACCAAATACGGTCGCGGCGCACGCTCAGTCGGGCGCCACTTTGGAAGCGTAGCCGCTCTTCAGCGACGGGTCCTGCTCCTCCTTCAGCAGCAGGCAATCTCCAATCGCCAGCAAATCGATATCGGTTCCCATGAAACAGCGAAACGCATCTTCCGGCGTGCACACGATCGGCTCGCCCCGGACATTGAAACTGGTGTTCACCAGCACCGGACACCCCGTGCGCTGCTTGAACCGCGAGAGCAAAGCGTGGAAGCGCGGATTGGTTTCGCGGTGCACGGTCTGCAGGCGCGCGGAATAGTCCACGTGCGTTACGGCCGGCACTTCCGACCGCATCGCGCGCAATGCATCGAAGCCCTTTAGCGACTGCTCGCCCTCTGTCAGTGGGCGCCGCCTCCGGGGAGCTACGCCGGCCACCAACAGCATGTAGGGGCTGTCCCCCTCGAACTCAAACCAGTCGCTGACGTCCTCCCGCAATACGGCCGGCGCAAAGGGACGAAACGACTCCCGAAATTTGACCTTCAGGTTGAGCGCGGATTGCATCCCCGCCGCGCGCGGGTCGGCCAGAATGGAACGGCTGCCCAGCGCACGCGGGCCAAACTCCATGCGCCCTTGAAACCATCCGAGTACCTGTTGCCGGTCCAGCGCCGCGGCGCACGCATCCAGCAGCGCTTCTTCCGCCAACACCGTGAAGCGTGCGCCTGATGCCCCCAGCCGTTGCTCGATGTCGTGCTGCTCGAACTGCGGGCCTAGCAAGGCGCCTTGCATGCCATCCAATCCGCAGATAGGCCCCCCTGCCGGTTCCGCTCCGCCCGCGTAGAGATAGTATCCCGCCAGCGCGGCCCCCAGCGCGCCGCCTGCATCGCCCGCCGCGGGCTGAATCCAAAGCCGCCGGAAAGCCCCGTCGCCCAGCACCTTGGCATTCGCCACGCAGTTGAGCGCTACTCCGCCGGCCAGGCACAATGCCTCCGCTCCCGTCGCCGCCAGCGACCGCGCCAGCCGCACCACAATCTCATTCACAACAGCCTGCGCCGAGGCCGCCACGTCCGCATAATGCTGCGTCAGTTTCGCCTCCGGCTGCCGGCGAGGCGCTCCCAATAATTCATCGAACCGGAGGTTGGTCATGGTCAGCCCCGTGCAGTAATCGAAGTAATCCAAGTCCAGGTGGAACGATCCGTCTTCCTTGATGTCGATCAAACGATCGCGAATCAGGCCGGCGTATTTGGGGTCGCCATAAGGCGCCAGACCCATCAGCTTGTACTCGCCCGAATTCACCCGGAAGCCGGCATAGTAAGTAAAGGCGGAGTAGAACAGCCCGAGCGAATGCGGGAAGTGGATTTCGCGCAGCACCTCCAGGCGGCTGCCGCGGCCCATCGCGGCCGAGGTGGTGGCCCATTCCCCCACACCGTCCATCGTCAGCACGGCCGCCTCCTCGTGGAAGGCGAACGGCGAAGGATAGTAGGCGCTGGCGGCGTGGCTCAGATGATGCTCGGCGAACAACAAGCGCGTCTCGAAATCGAACCCCGCACCAAAGCCGCGCAACGCGTTCCGCAGCAGTTTTTTCTGAAACAGTTTTTCGCGGATCCAAAGCGGCAGAGCCATCGCGAAGGAGCGCAGACCGTGCGGCGCGAAGGCCAGATAGGTCTCGAGCAACCGCTCGAACTTCAGAAATGGCTTGTCGTAAAAGACGACGTAGTCGATCGCCTCCAGCGCCACCCCCTCGCGCTCCAGGCAGTAGGTTACGGCGTGGCGGGGGAAGCGCGCATCGTGTTTCCGGCGGGAGAAACGCTCTTCCTGTGCCGCCGCTACGATCTGTCCATCGCGCACCAACGCCGCCGCACTGTCGTGATAGAACGCCGAGATTCCAAGAACGCGCATCGTCTGCGGTGGGCTTCAGAACAGCGTGTAGATGAACGGCGCAATCGCGGAACTCTGGGCCAGCGCCAGCAACGCGCCGAACACCAGCACCATCACGATAATGGGCAGTAGCCAGAACTTCTTCCGCACTCGCAAGAATGCCCAGAATTCGCGGGCAAAGGACATCTCTTCCTCCTAAAACTGATGGGCCATGCTCTCGGGAGAGGGACCCGGCGGCCGGCGCTCCACCCAATAACTCTTGCAACTCTTGTCGACCCGGCGCCGCAGCGGATCGCGCACGAAAAGGCGGCGGCCGAGGCCGAACGGCGTGATGACCAGAAAGAATAGCAGGCCCAGCGCGACTAGCCCGATCGCCCGGCCCAGGATATCGGCCAGTTTCCGCCCCAACCAGGCCAACGGATGGAGCAGGCTGGGCCACAGCAGCGACACCAGCAGGATTGCAGGGGAAAGGCACAACGCCCACCAGCGCACCCGCCCTCCCCGCAAAAGGGGCATGCATGCCAGCAACACTAAGGCGCCGGCCATCCCTAGACCGGCCGACCGGTCGGACAGCTTGCGCTCCTCGGTCCGGTCGAACTGTTCGTGCAGGCTGGGGTTCGCCAAAGGGGTTACGAGATTATTCTAACCCACCACGGCGGCTTTAGAGCTCGAGCGTGCCGTGAAGATACAAGCATGCCCTGCCGGCGATCTTCACCCGATCCCCACCGATTGCGCACTGCATGTATCCACCGCGGACACTGAGTTGCCGTGCCCGCGGCGCGTCTTTACCCAGCCGCCCCGCCCAATACGGAGCCAGGGTGCAGTGTATCGAGCCGGTTGCGGGGTCCTCATCGATGCCGGCCGACGGTGCAAATAATCGGCACACGTAATCCACGTCACCCTCGCCCGGAGCGGTAACTATCGTTCCGCCGATTCCGATGACCACCTTGGCAAGAGCGGCAAAATAGGGCGACAGCGCTCGCACTTGGCTAGAGGCCCCGTTTTTCCGGGCCCGCGCTCCTTCGCCAGCCTACGCCTGGTCGACCGCGCGATCGTCGTCGCGGACCACCAAGACGGTCAGTCGATGCGCGCCCGCGCCTATGTTCAAACTGGTATCGGCATAGTGCCGGCCTTCAAAATCGACTGACAGAGGACAGGGATTGCGGCACGCCGTCGTCCACGGAAACATCCAGCGCGCAGGGATCGCTGCGTCCGGCGATCGCGACGTGTATATCGTAATCCCGGTATGAGCATCATTGTGTACTCCACCTACAGAGTGGGTGCTTCGGATCCCGGGAAGTAAGGGGGCACTCTTAAAGCCACAACTGCCGGAGCCCGGCGCGAGCCACCCGTCGTCCCTCGCCGCGACCGCCGACGGGCGGACGCGCTACGCGGAAATCGCGGCGAAGCTTGGCCAGATCGGGCGTATACTGATAGCTGTTAGGGCGCCAGATTGCGATGGTGCGAGGCTTGTGACGGAGGCCATAAAGTCGAAAGGAACCGGCCTGCTAGGGCTGATGTGGATGTTAGGAGCCCTGGTGCCGGCGCAGGCCCAGTCAACCACTGAGGTGGTGCTGCACAATTTCGCCCCCACTACGGGGGCGTACCCCGTTGTCGGTGTGATCGGCGACTCAGCTGGCAACCTTTACGGGACTGCTACGGTTGGGGGAACATCGGGCCAAGGCGTGGTGTACAAACTGGACTCGGCCGGCCAGTACAGCGTGCTGTTCAACTTCACAGGCGGCGCCGATGGGGGCCAACCCTACGCCGGTGTGATCGGCGACTCGGCTGGCAACCTTTACGGAACTACTTCCGCGGGGGGCGCAGCGAACGCGGGCGTGGTGTACAAACTGGATAGGTCCGGCCAGGAGACGGTGTTGTACAGCTTTACGGGCGGGGCCGACGGATTCGAACCGCTCGCCGGTCTGATCCGCGACCCGGCAGGCAATCTCTACGGGACTGCCACCT
>DATKFU010000178.1:0-11214 GCA_035511215.1 Bryobacteraceae bacterium
CGGGGCCGATCCCCGGGTCCTGAACAGCCGGATGCTGATGAACGGCCAGCCAGCGCTGGTCGCGGGCGTGACGCCGCGCGGGTTCCGGGGACTGCTCACCGGGCGCGATCCCGACTTTTTTGCGCCGATGTCGATGATGGGCATGATCTCCCCCGGCATGGACCAAAACGATCGGGTGGATTTCTATTCGATGAACATCGTGGGGCGGCTGAAAACAGACGTCGGCCAGAAGCGGGCGAACGCTATGCTGCTGCCGCTGTTTCGCTCCGTACTGCGGGATGAATTGTCCCAGTTGAAAGATATCAAAGAGGACGATCGCAAGAAGATCCTTGCCCGGCCCCTAACTCTTCAACCCGCGGCCCAGGGGCTGAACATACTGCGCATGGACTGGCAGACTCCGCTGGTGGTTCTCGAAGTGATGGTCGGGCTAGTGCTGTTGATGGCTTGCGCCAACGTGGCCAACCTGCTCATTGCGCGGGCCACAGCCAGGCAAAGGGAGATCGCGATCCGCCTCGCGGTGGGGGCTACCCGCTGGCAACTCGTCAGGCAACTGATGGTGGAAAGCGGAATCCTGGCGCTCGCGGGAGGATTCTTGGGGCTGTTCCTGGCGCAAAACCTCACGGAGGGACTATTAAGCCTGATGCCGGAGGACGCCACGGGTGGCTGGCTGGCCCCGCAGCTAGATGCCCGCATGCTCGGCTATAGTGTGGCGCTCGCCCTGCTCGCTGGATTGCTGTTCGGACTCGCTCCGGCCCTGCAGGCCCTGCGGCCCGGCGTCGCGCCGGCGTTGAAGGAGCAATCCGGCGGTATGAGCGCGGGTGGCTCTCAGCCGCGCATGCGGCAAGGCCTGATAGTGGCCCAGATTTGCCTCTCTTTGTTGCTGCTGACCGGCGCGGGCCTGTTTACGCGCAGCCTGTTGAACTTGGTCCACAGCGATCCGGGATTCCGGGCGGACCACCTTATTACGTTCACTATCGATCCAAGCCTGAGTGGTTACACGTTGGAGCGCAGACTCGCGCTGTTCCGGGATCTGCGGCAGAAGTTGGACGCGCTGCCCGGCGCGCGAGCCTCGGCCAATGCGTACCTGGTTCCGTTGGGCGGTTGGGGATGGGGCGGCGGCCTCAAGGCCCCGGGGTCCCGAAATGCCGGCCAGGATTTTGTCCGTTGCAACGAGAACTCCGTCAGTCCGGGCTACTTCGCCGCACTCGGGATTCCGCTCCTGGCAGGGCGGGATTTCAATGCCAACGACATGCCCAAGTCGGCAAGTGTGGCGATCGTCAGCCAGGCGTTCGCGCGGTTTCTTTATGATGGCGCCGACCCCATCGGGCGACACATTCATATAGGCAACAACGACGCGGATGCCGAGATCGTCGGGGTGGCTGCAGATTCCCGAATCAACGACGTGCGCGAAAAGCCTCCGCACATCCTGTACGTGCCTTTCGACCAGGGCGGAGACGAATTCACCCGGCAATCCGCCTTCTTCGTGCGGACGCGAGGCGACGAAGCCGGTCTGATGACCGCAATACGCGCAGCCGTGAGGCAGTTGGATCGCAATCTTCCGATCGAGCGCCTGACTTCGATGAAGTCGATGATCGGCGATTCTATCTATACGGACCGGTTGATGGCCACCCTGGCCGTTGCATTCGGCGCACTGGCGGCGATCCTGGCGGCGGTCGGGCTGTATGGAACCATCTCGTATTCGGTGGCGCGGCGGACACGCGAGTTCGGCATACGGCTGGTGCTCGGGGCGGCTCCGGAGAGCCTGCTGCGGTTTGTGATGCGGGAAGTGGGCTGGCTGATCGCGATAGGCGTGGCTGTGGGGCTGCCTGCCAGTTACTTGCTGGCGCGGCTCGCGGAATCGCAATTCTACGGAGTCCACGCGCACGATCCCTGGTCGCTGGCAGGGGCCACACTGCTGATTGCGATGGTCGGACTGGCGGCGGGGCTGGCGCCTGCGGTGCGCGCGATGCGGATCGCGCCGCTGGAAGCTTTGCGCTACGAATAGCTATGGGGCAGACGGCCGGCTGCAGCATGGTCTGCCTGACACGAATTGATTGGTGCCGGAGGAGGGGGTCGAACCCTCATACCCAGTGAAGGATGCGGGATTTTGAGTCCCGTGCGTCTGCCAGTTCCGCCACTCCGGCCAGGTGCGCGAAAGCCTTTTCCAGTATAACGCGGTTGCCGCACCCAACCGAAAGCTATCCGATGGCACTATTCAAAACCCGCAGCGCCGCCGTCTATGGCATCGACGCACACCTCATCGACGTCGAAGTCGACATGTACGCGTCCGGCTCGGCGCGCGACTTCGTCATGGTCGGCATGCCCGATACGGCCGTGCGCGAGAGCCGCGAGCGCATCAAATCCGCGCTTATCAATTCCGGCTTCGGCTATCCGAATAAGGCCGTCACCATCAACCTTGCGCCGGCCAATGTGCGCAAGGAGGGCGCCGGATTCGATCTGCCGATGGCTATGGGTATTCTGGGCGCGATGGGCACCGTTCCGGCGCTCGACAATCACATTCTGCTCGGCGAGTTGTCGCTCGATGGCGGCATACGGCCCGTGCGCGGCGCTTTGTCGGTGGCCGTCTGCGCGCGCACACACGGCATCGCCAACCTGGTGCTGCCGCTCGCGAATGCGGCCGAAGCGGCGGTAGTGGAAGGCGTGCGCGTCTTTGGCGTGCGCCATCTGGCCGAGGTCGTGAAACTCGTCTTGCACCCGGAGGAGTTCCCGCCCACGATTCCCGTCCTGCAATCCTCCGCCCCCGAATCCGGCGCCCCGGACTTCCGCGACGTGCGCGGACAGGCCAGCGCCAAGCGTGCGCTTGAAGTCGCCGCGTGCGGCGGCCACAACGTGCTCATGATCGGGCCACCCGGCTCCGGCAAGACCATGTTGGCCAAACGCCTGGCGGGCATCCTGCCGCCGCTGACTTTTGCCGAATCCATCGAGACCACCAAGGTGCACAGCGTCGCCGGGTTGCTCCCAAGCGGCGCCGGCCTGTTGCGCGAACGCCCCTTCCGCACGCCGCACCATACCATTTCGGATGCCGGCCTGATTGGCGGCGGCAGCGGCATGGCGCGTCCGGGCGAAGTCAGCCTGGCCCACAATGGGCTGTTGTTTCTGGATGAATTCCCGGAATTCCCGCGCGACGTGTTGGAGATTCTCCGCCAGCCGCTCGAAGACGGTTCGGTCACTATCGCCCGCTCCAATATGACTCTGTGCTTCCCCGCCAGTTTCATGCTGGTGGCGGCCATGAATCCGTGCCAATGCGGCTTCTATGGTGACACCACGCGCGAGTGCCGCTGCACGCCTGGCATGATCCAGCGCTATCTGGGCAAGATCAGCGGGCCGCTGCTCGACCGCATCGATATCCACCTGGAAGTCCCGGCCGTGCCTTACAAAGAGATGCGCGCCACCGATGTCAGCGAATCTTCCGCGGAAATTCGCGCCGTGGTGGAACGTACCCGCGCCATCCAGCGCGCCCGCGGCTTCTACAATGCGCAGTTGCCCACGCGCTTCATTCGCAAACTCTGCACGCTGGACGAAGCCGGCGAGCGCACGCTCGAAATGGCCGTTCGCCGCATGGGACTCTCGGCCCGCGCGCACGACCGCATCCTCAAACTGGCGCGGACCATCGCCGATTTGGGCGAATCCAAGACCATCTCCGCCAAGCACGTTGCCGAAGCGGTGCAGTATCGCAGCTTGGATCGCAATTATTGGAACTGAGTTAAAATGCCAGGCAAGGACGCCGCGTTAAGCCAAACGGTAATTCGCCAGTTTCGAGTCAGGATTTGCCCCCCATTGGGTGGGCTCCGATACTCGGACATTGGTCGGTTAGCGAGGACAAAATCGCGTACAAGGGCGGAGACGGATGCTTTGTCGCGCATGGACAGGACTTTCCGATGGGCATCCTTGTGAACAACAGGGAGCTTCTCAGCGGCGCCTGCAGGGTGGATGTGGAGTTCGAAGACATCTCGTCCGGCGCCGGTCAAGCTGCCTATTGCGTCAGTGAGTTCGTGAGCGGCTTTGGCTAGCGTCCGTTGAAGCTTGCAGGTCCGCGCGATGTGCTGGAAGCCGGTCGAAAATAAGCATTGGACGTGTCGCTCAAAGGGCAGGAGCTACGGATGAGTGTGGATGACGTCAAGGTGTTGGAGATCCTGATTCCTCGGCCGCTTGAAGGAAAACAGACCGGCCTGATCGCGGCAGGAAGCCACCCGGTGCGCTTCTCGAGCTTTCGGGCGGCCGCCGACCGGCCCCGTGCCTTTGTCGCGATGGAGTATCGGGAGCCGTTCGACACGTTCTACCGGGAAGTCATTAAGCCACAGGCGGAGAAGCTCTACGAAGTGGTACGGATCGATGAGAAGTCGGGGCCGGGCGTGATATTCCAGGACATGCAGCGCGAGATCAGAAGGTCTGATGTCGTGATCGCCGAGATCACGCCCGCGAATCCCAACGTCTTCTACGAACTGGGATACGCGCAGGCCCCTGAAATACGGCCATCCTCTTGGCGCAGCGCGGCGGCAAGCTTCCGTTCGATATCGCCAGCTATCGTGTTGTGTTCTACGACGACAGCATCGGGGTAAGTCGCGCGTGGAAGAAGATTTGGCGAGGCACCTGGATGCCATCAGCGAATCTGCCGGCTAACCGCGCTCACGCCGCATAGAGCGCAGCCACTTCGTAGTCGAGGACCCTGGGAATGGTGAACTCGATGGTCCCGGCGCCTCCCGTAAACGGAATGTTCGTCTCTGCCCGCAACAACTCCACGCGCGTTACCCGCCTGCCTTGCGGGAGTGACATTCTCACCTTCTGGCCGCCGATGGGATAGAAATTCCTGATCCATCCGCGGTGCATCGCGGGATTCGTGTAATTGAGGACGTGAACGGTAAAGCCGGCTTGCGTCTCCCATGCGAAAACCTCGATCACGCCGTCGCCCTCGATCGTGACCGGCGGATTCGCCCCCGCCACCCAACGGATCGAGTTCTGCAGCAGCCGCGCCAGGTCGGTATGGCCGGACCGCCACATGGTGCGCTCGATATCGCCCGGGAAGTAGATCAGGCGGCTCTTGCCTTTCTGCCGCGCTACGACTGCCGGTTCGTTCGTCCGCGCCTGCGGCGGATACGACAGTTCCGGAGGGTAAGCCACAAAGCCGGGCACTACGGTCAGAATGGGTTCTTCCACAGGCGCCACGGGTATCCGATTTTCCGCGCCGGGAATCCAACTGGTGCCTGAAAAGCCGTTGAGTATGGCGTGCTGCCTTTCGATCCGGGCAAGGTACGCGTTGCCGGTCGTGCCCACCATCTCCCCCGCCGTCCGTATGCCGAATACATCGGCCAGGCCGAAGTCGGACCGCCGCTCGTTGCGCTCGCTGAACATGCTCGTCTCGAACGTGGCAAGTAGCGAGCCGCCCTCCTCCACATAGGCGCGTAACTGCCCGCACTGCTCGTCGCTCAGCAGAGCCGTGTTTGGCAGCACCAGCGCCGAATACTTGGAAAGGTCCTCGCGCGCCAGCTTGTCTTCGTGCACGAAATCGAACGCGAAGCGGCCTTCGAGCAAGGCGTAATACATCCCGTCCATGTACTCCCGCATCAGCGCGCCGTGCGGAGGCTTGTAGAACAGTTGCGTCCGCTGCCCCATCACCACGCCCAGATTCGCGATGGAGCGTTTGTTCACGAAATGGGCATCGTGCCTGGCCATCCAATTGAAATATTCACCGCCGGCTCCAACCACCGGCGGTCCTCGCCCATCCCGTTTTCGCCACCGATAATGTGGTGGTACGGCGCCATTCCCGAGGCCAGCGTCTCGTCGAACCACATCTGTTCCTCTTGCAGGGACTTGTAGACGTTACGCCAGCGCGGCGTGCCCGTTGACCATGCCCCCGTTACGTTGGTGGCCATCTTCCCCTTTTGCACGGCGTGGCACACGCGGCCTTGCAGCGCGCATCCCCAGATCGGCGTATCGTCTCCGCCGCGCCCCTGGTTGTCGCACTGGAACCACTCGCAAACCTCGCCCAGCTTCACCAGGTCGGCCGTGCTGCGTATGCCGCCCCCCAGGTTGGCAAAATAGAAGTTCGCCGGTCTCTTCTCTTTGGCGATGGAATCGTACAGCTTCCACAGATAGATGGTGCGCTCGTTGAATTTGTCCCAATAGGCTATGGTCCCCGGCTGCGGCAGTCTCTTACACTGTTCGCAATAGCAGACCGGTAGCGCACCCAGGGGCGGCCATGCGTTAGTGAACATGCCGTCCACGTCGTAGAGAGAATCGACCTCGCGCATGATCGCCGGCATGTAATCGGTCATGTAAGTGGTGAACATGCAGGTGCGGAACAGCCTGGCGTCCTCTGTGTGATGCACGGCATTGCCCTGCGCGTCGCGCTGGAACCACTCCGGATGGGCCTCGACTGCGTCTGCCCAATTCAGGTCCGGACTCATGCGCGCAATCACATGCAGGCCGCGCTTCTTGGCCGCCGCGCAGCACTCACCGAAGAAATCCCGGTTGCCCAGGAACCTGCCCTTGCGGTGGTACGGCACCTTGGTCTGATAAAACGCCAGAATACCGGTGACGCTGATCAGTACGGCGTCCACCTTGAGGCTGGCCCAGTAATCCGCCCATTGCTCCACGTCGAGCACCGCCGGATCGTGTTCGGTCATGTTGGTTTGGCCCACCCTGCGGATTTTCCGTTGCCAGGGCACGGCCGGCACGGCGGCCAGTAATGAAGTGGCTATTGCGGCGGCTGGCGCCACCATAAAATCGCGTCGATTTAAGCTCATCAGCCTATTCCTTTGGGCAAGCGCTCACGCCGCGGCGATCAGTCATCCTTGTACCAGTTGTAGTGTACAGGCTTGCCATCCAGGCGCCAGTCTTCCGGAGTCGTGGTGTCCATCCAGTCGAGAGGCGCGCCGGCGGGATGCGGGCGGGCAGCCTCTGCGAGCGCACTTTGGACGGCCGGCCTCTGCTCCGCTGTAATGGCGGCCGGATCTACGGAGACAAATAGCGCGGTGCCACTGCGGGCCACCAGGTCGAGCCATTGACGCGTGAGTTCCCAAGGGATGCCGCCGGTCAGGGGAACGCAATCGGCGTCGGCCGCGAAGAATCTATTGTGCTGCGCCATGCGGAAGGCGAGGGTGTTGACGCCCATCTTGCGTGCGGCTCCACTCGCGGCCGCTGGTGTCGTCGCCGATGCGCTGCGCCTCCACGAGGCCCGCTGCCAGATGGCCGATCGTGTTGCAGCCCAGCAGAATGGCGTCGCCCGCGCCGCCGCGAATGGCGCGGTATAAATCCATGACGATCTCGGCGGTGGTCTTGGCGCGATGGTGGAAGTGCCAGCCACTGTCGGTAAGGTCCGGCCCCATTTCGAAGCCCCAGCGGCCGGTGAGATCGAAGGTGGAAAAATCGTGTTTGATCAGCTCGTAGCCCCAGCCGCGGATGGTGGCGACGCTCCCGGCATGTAGGCCAGAGCTTCCGGAATGCTGGGGTCCATCGCGATCAGGTCGCCCTTGGGCCGGCCGCCGGCGGGGGGCAGCCGCCAAATCCCGGCTTGGCGATCCGTGGTCAGAGTGGGCCGGACCCAAATGCCTGGGTGTACTCCCAGGGCCTTCATCCGGCTGGCCAGGGCAGGCATGTCGGGATAGGCGTGGCTGGTCTGGGCCACGGGCCGGCGCCCTCCGGCGCGGCGCCCCATCCCATGTCGATTACTGCGAACGGGCGGTTTTTTGAGCTCGGGGGCGCCAGTTCGGCCAGCAGTGCGGCATCCTTCAAGCTGGCGGCGGCCGAAGTGTCCTGCCCATAAGCGTAATACCAGTTGTTACTGCCATAGATGGGCTGCGGCGGCAGGGCCGGCCTTTCACACATGCTGTGGCAGAGGGCGCGCGCCGCGTCCAGCGGGGACTCGCCGGGGTGTCCTTTGCGGAAGACAACCGTGGCAGCTTCCAGACGGCGACCGCCCAGTTCCACACCACCGCCGCCGTTGCTCACGTCCAGCCACAGCGTGATCCCGGCTGTGTCGGCCTGCCAACAGCAAATAGAGGCTGCACCCGTCCGGACTCGGTAGCCGTGCGTCACTGCGCCGGTGGAGGCCAGGAAGTACCACGGCATCAAGCGGTCGCCTGATATACCACGCCACTCCAGGTCTCCGTAGGAGCGCTCCCAATGGTCGCCCAGAAAGCGCCAGCCGTCGGGGAAAGCACCGTGCCAGCGGAGGCGGAGGCGGGTCAGCCTGGTCTTGGGCTCGGTCACGAGAGTTGCCACCTGCGCGCCGCCGTTGCGCGGTTCGGTGGTAACTTCAATATCGTCCGCTTGCCATTTGTCACCGGAGCGAGTCAGACGGATGGCTACGGCCGAGCCCTCGGCAAACGCCATCGCACTCTCCGGCCGGCGTAGAGGATCGGGAGGAGCGGCCGCCCGCGTCGCCGCGCGTCCGGTGCCTGCCGCCGCGACGCCCATGCCCAGAAGAAACGATCGTCGTGCCGGAAAGTGGTCAGGCTGCATCAGACCGAATAGTAGCGCGCTTACAATGGTCTTTCATGAGCCAAGAAGCCAGGTTGCGCGCCTTTCGCGCGAGCTATCCCAACAAGTCGCTGGCGGTGGCCGGCGCGGAATGGAAATACAGGATCTGCGGCGCGGGCGCGCGGACGCTCCTGATGCTTCCCGGCGGCGAATTGGTGAACGACATGGGCTTCGACCTTGCCGCTGCGCTGGCGCCACGGTTCCGCATCATCTATCCGGCGTACCCGCGGGTGCGTTCGCTGGACGAACTGGCGGATGGCGTCGCCGCGATTTTCGATGCCGAGCATATCGCGCATGGCCTGGTGTTGGGGGCTTCCTTCGGTGGAGCGGTGGCCCAGTGCATGGTCCGGCGTCATCCGGACAGGGTTGAGCGGCTAATTCTGTCGAACACGGGTGTGCCGCTGGCGTACCTGGTGCGCGGCCGGAGGATCGCCAATGCGGTCCTGTCGTCGATTCCCTGGCCGCTGTTGCGCGGACTTCTTACCAAGAGCATCATAAAATTGCTGGGTGCGCCGGCCGCCGAGCTTCCGTTTTGGCGGGACTATACGAACGAGTTATTCGCAACGCAACTGACTAAGGCGGACGTGATGGCGAATCTGCGGATTCAGTACGAGTATCATCTGCGGTACCGCTTTTCGCCGGAGGATCTGGCGGCTTGGCCGGGAAAAGTCTTCATCATCGAATCCGACAACGACATCTTCAACGCCGAGCGCCGGAAGGCTCTGCGCGACGCCTATCCGCAAGCCCCGGTGTACACGTTCCATGGCGCCGGACACGCGCCGGCGTTCAGCCGGGCAGGCGAATATCTGGAAGTGTTGGGGCGGTTTTTGAAGTAACGGCCAACCGGCTCGCCAGCAAGCGATATACGGCCGGATTAAAGACCAGCCCGACATGCGTGCCGGCTACTTCGCAATCGATCTCGGGATTGCCCGTGACACAATACCGCCAGTCCACGATGCCGTCGCTCTTGGTGTAGATGGCGGTTTGCGCCACATCGTCCGGAAACTCATCCCGGAGCGACGCGACGAACTCGCAGGTGCAGGATTCGGTATAGCAGCCGGGCAGAATGTGGCCGGAATGCTCGCGCAGGATGCGATTGCGAATCGCGTCGGTGGCGCGCAGCACGTTGGCATGCGCGACCTTCCCGCGGAATGGAGATCCCAAGGTGGTGACGGACGCAATTTCGCCGGGTCTCTGCGCGGCCATCGACCGGGCAATCATGCCCCCCAGGCTGTGTCCGACCAAGTGGACTCTGCGGCCGGTAGCGTAGAAGGCGCGCGTCACGGTATCGTTCAGCCGGCGGCGAATCAGCAGGTTAGGGCATTCCGCATTCCAGCCGATGCCCGAGAAATAGGACCTGTAGCCGACCGTTCGCAACCAGGAGAAAAGTACGCCGAGGTAAGCGTCCGTACCCAGAAACCCGGGAATCAGGATCACCGCCTCGCCATGGCCCTGGGGCACGCCCAGTCCATAGAAGATGGATGTAAGCCTTAACTGAACCAGTTCGAAGCCGACCAGAAGTTCCTGCCACATGGAGACATCGGCTTCTTGACGCTCGTGGACGGAGTACCTTTGACCCGTCATGCGTTTCTAGTGTAACCGATAATGAAGCGGGTACGGTCGCTGCAGTCCCCTGGAGCGGCAGTCGACGCCATCGCCGGCCTGTCACGGTTGTCGAAGCCTAAGTGGGGCAGGGCTCCACTGCTGCTGCCTGCCCCACGCTTCTCTTATTTCCGGCGGCCGGCGTGCGCGTGCGCCGGAGTGTGCGTATGCGGCGGGGGCGGCAGGAAAGGCTTCATTGCCACATCCAGCAGCGACTTTTGCGCGTTGATGAAATTCTCAACGCCCTTACGCGCAAAGTCGCCGACGCTGGTGGACGGCTCCGGCGAAGGCCGCACGATCTCCTGGGCGGTGTGCATGGCGCCCTCAATCTGGCGGGTAGCCAAATCCAGCAACTTCTTCTGCGAATCGACGAATTTGTCCATGCCTTCCTTGGCCAGTTCGGTCATCTTCGCGGTTTTCACGGCCTTGTGGGCCTTGCCGTTGGTCTCCGGACGCGTGACGTCCGTGACCAGGTCCAAGAACTTCTTTTGCGTGTGTACGAAATTCTCCACACTCAAGCGGGTGACCTCGGCGAGGCTCTTGCCCTCGAAAGGTTTGCCTTCCTTGATCGCCTCCACCGCGGCCTGGCTCTGCTGGTTCACCATGTCCAGGAACTTCTTCTGCATGGCTACAAATGCGTTCACTCCCTCGCGGATAGCGTCGGTCATGGCGGCCGGCAGCCCCGAAAGGCCCAGTCCTTCTTTCACGCCGGTTTGCATCAGGGCGTTCTCTTCCGCAGCGAGGTCCAGCAGGATCTTTTGCGCCGCGACAAAGTTGGCCATGCTCTGGCCGGCCATCTCCACCATTCCGGTTAGCGGACGGAGCGGCGAGAAGTTGACCCGCTCGCGCACGAAACCCAGCGTGAGAGAATTCTGTTGTGCGGCCAAATCCAACAGAATCTTTTGTGTAGCGACGAAACTTTCCATACCTTGGCGGGCCCAATGGGCCACTGTGGAAACAGCCGCGGTCGAAAGGGCCGCAGCGGTAGACTTCGTGTCGTTCTCCATGATAAACTCCTTGTTATGCTGCATTGCAGCATCCAGATTGAGTATAGCCCCGCCGCTTCGGCGTGTCAAGGAATTTAGAACTATTTTATCTGAATTTACTTCCTCC
>DATKFU010000179.1:0-3548 GCA_035511215.1 Bryobacteraceae bacterium
GCTGGCCGCTTGGGCAGCTTCCGCGGAGTACCGAAGTTGGGCTCCGTCCACGGCGCAGGACGCCGAGCGGCGGCTCTTCGCGGGAGATCTGGAAATTCTGCTCACGCTGCTCAAAGGCGAGTACGGCGGCGCTTCCCCTGGTCCAGGATCATAGCCACGCCGGATACCTGACCAATTACGTCGATCTCGGACGGATACGCATAGACCACGGGAGAACATGGGGAGGCCGGATGCGGCTGCAAGACCAACTGTTCGCCGTTTAACGTGCACCAGCCGACCACGCAGCCGGCGCGATGTTCCAGAAAGTAGATGGGGCGATCGAACTCGCTGCTCCAACCGGCATGCGCAATCTTGCGCTGGGTTTCATCGATCAACACCAGCGCGCCGGGTTGCAGGATCGGGTACATGGACCAATCCTCCGTGCCGATGAACGCGTAGCGATGATGCTTCAGATCCACCGCATTTAACAGGGATAGCGGGAGTTTGCCCCAACGGCGGATGGCACGGCTCAAATAGGTGGTTTTGCTCAGATCGATGGCCGGGTCGACCACCAGCGGCACCTGAAACTCGCCGCGCATACCGGGCCCGAAACCGAGCAGGTGCGTACTCTGCAGCGGAAGGGCGGCTGCGTCCGCAGGCAGCGCCGCCAAATCGACTCCATACCACTCCAGAACCTCCGCGATATCCAGGCGGTAGATGGCGCACAGCGAATACAGACGGTAGATGGTGGGAACGGTCCCTTTGTTCTCAATATCGGAAAGGCGGCTGAGCGCGATGGCAAAGTCGTCGTTCTGGCGCAGTTCGGCGATGCGGATGCTGGCTTGTTCCACATCGCGAAAGCGCAGGTTGAGACGCTCGCGCGCCCGCTTCAGCCTCTGTCCGGCATCGTTCATCATATTATTCCGGCTATAATGATCCGTCTGGGTACGTTTTGGCCGGCGGCCGGCGCGGCACTGCCGGGCACACCGGGTAATACCCCCGGACATACCGCTTGCGATTATATCCGGGCACGGGGGCCGCAGGCAAGGCAAATGCGACCGGTTTTGTTCCGAATTCAGAACAGGCCCGGCGCGAGAGGCCGATTTTGAGAATTGTGGTGGGAATCGCGGGCGCCAGCGGCGCCATCTACGGCGTGCGGCTGCTGGAGCGGCTGCGCCAGAATGCGGCGGTGGAGATCCACCTGGTGCTCACCCGCGCGGGCGAAAAGACGCTGTTCCTGGAAACCGGGAGCCAGGCCGCTGACCTTAAGAAGATGGCCCACTACTCTTACTCTCTGGAAGATATCGCCTGCCGCCTGGCCAGCGGGTCGTTTCCGGTGGATGCCATGGTGGTGGCGCCCTGCTCCATCCAGACCATGTCCGCCATTGCCGCCGGCATCACCTCGAATTTGCTGCTGCGGGCCGCGGACGTGGCGCTCAAGGAACGCCGCAAGCTGGTGCTGATGGTGCGCGAGACTCCTTTCCACCTGGGCCACCTGCGGACCATGGTCGCGCTTACTGAAATGGGGGCCATTATCGCGCCGCCGATTCCGGGATTCTACAATCGCCCGCAAACCGTTCTCGATCTGGTGGATCACTCGGTGGACCGGGTGCTGGACCTGATGGGCGTGCCGGATGCGCAGGTACGCCGCTGGGACGGCCCCGCGCGATGACCCGCCGCGCAGCCAAGCCGCTGATCGCATTTCAAGGCGAACGCGGCGCATTCAGCGAAGAAGCCGCCCGCAATCTGCTGGGCGCCGGAATCGACGTGCTGCCCTGCCCGCGCTTCGAAGATGTTTTCCGCAGCCTGCAGGAGGGCGCCGCCGCGGGCGCGGTAATTCCCATTGAAAATACCCTGGCCGGCTCGGTACACGAGAACTACGATCACCTGCAGCGTTACGAGTTTCCTATCGTAGCCGAAACCAATGTGCGCATCGTGCATAACCTGATGGCGCCGCCGGGCGTGACGTTCGCCCGCATCCGGCGCGTGTACTCGCATCCGGTGGCGCTGAACCAATGCCTGGATTTCTTCGCGCGCCATCCGCGGATCGAGCGGGTGAGCTACTACGATACGGCCGGCAGCGCCAAGATGATTATGGAAGAAGAACTCCGCGACGCCGGCGCCATCGCTTCCGCGGTCGCCGCCGAGACCTACGGCGCGCGCATCCTACGGCGCTCAATCGAAGACGATCGCCGGAATTTTACGCGCTTCTTTCTCCTCAGGACCGTGGCGTATCACCGCAAGCACCCACCCAGGATACCGTCTAATGCGCAATGGAAAACCTCGCTGGTGTTCTCTACGCGCAACATCCCCGGTGCTTTGTTCCGCTGCCTGAGTGCTTTCGCGCTCCGGGATCTGAATCTGACCAAGATCGAATCCCGGCCGCTGCGCGGCAAACCGTGGGAATATCTGTTCTATCTGGACTTTCTGGACCGCGTGGATGCGCCAGCGGCGCAGAACGCCCTCGGCCACCTTCGCGAGTTGGCCGACGTGCTGAAGGTTCTGGGCTGCTATCCGCGAGGGTGACCGAGGCGGACAATAGCTTGTTGAGCCGGGAAGCGTCGCGCCCGGCTTACCAAATAACTCAATTGGAATTTGGGAACTTGTGCAGTTTATTGTGCGGCCAGTGCTCCGATTGCCTGCGCCGAGTAGGTCCGATAAGGTAGACCCAATGCGTAGTCGGCATTGGCTAGACCAAACGTTGTGCCCACAGCGACAGTCGGTTCACTAGGCCCGAACACCCAGTCGTTTGTAGTTCCTGCGCCTCCCACCGCTTCACCCGTATCGGAGGGAGTGTCAAAATCAACGACGCCCTGACCTGCAAGGGTCGGAACTCCGCTCGAATTCAGAATCGCCATCATGAAACCAAAAGCGAAGTTCGCCCCAGTCGAGACCTTCGTACCCTCGACCACTTCGAAGGGAATCACCTGCGGAGACGAACTTAGACTGACCTCGATTCCCTTACCGATACCTACTACTGTATACACCGTGGCAGCTTCAACGGACTTGAATTCGAACAGCAGCGGCGTAAGGTAGCGGGTTGTGTTGCCAGCGGTCGTAAGATTAAAAAGGTATCGCATGGCAACAAGGTTTGTCCCAGCGGGTAAGGAACCGCCAACGTAAATGACTAATAAGCCATGAGCCTCGTCAGTCTGCGCCCGACTTGCAGACGTAGAACCCTCGGCAACAGGCGTGTAGGTTACGGCCGGATTTGAGCCGTCGTCGCCAGCCAGGGCACGTGACCCAAAGGGGTAAGCAGCAAACCAATTGAACAACTGAGCACAATGGACTTGCGATTTTGCATTCTCTTTCGATTTGTGAAGGACATAAAGTGTTCTCCTTTAACTAATTCGCCGCATGCTCACTCTGGCGTGGCGGTCAATGACACACTGGCGATGTTGACCGATCCAGTCCCCATATTTTTGGTCAAATGGGGTATCCATTTGACTCAGGTGACCCCAAGATGTAGTATGGCGGTCTATGGAGGATTACCCGCGAAATCTGGCCGAATTCGAAGCCCGCTTCTCGAACGACGCGGCCTGCCGGGAGTACCTGGTCCGGCTACGATG
>DATKFU010000180.1:0-33518 GCA_035511215.1 Bryobacteraceae bacterium
GAAACTGATTTGGGGCATGGCGAAGGGATAGTCCAGACCCCAAACCTTGCTGCAATCAAGCGGGGGCGGCGAAAGCCGTAGTGGCAAGAAAATCCGTTGGACCGCAAGGTCCGTGAGGGTTCAAGTCCCTCCGCCCGCACCAACTTTTCATGCCTCTCACGCCGGGAACATCCGCAGTGGGTCAGTTTGCTTTTGGTGGGCGGCCAGTCTTGGCCGCAGCCGCCTTTTTAGGCGGCTTGGCCAGCTGCGGGCAGAATTGCCCGCCCTCCAAAAGCGAACTTTTTTTCTCAGATCCGACTCATGCCCGACGCTACTGGTATGATAGCTCGTGTCGCCCGATTCAATACAGGCTTGAAATAGGTGGCCCCGCCACGGCAAAGATCATCCGGCAGTTCTCATTCTCCAATGCATCACATGTTACGCCATGCAACACGAAATCGCAAAAATGGCCCGGGCTGCGTTCCCGTGCGCGCCTGCCCAGGGCAGGCCACGACGAACCCAAAAGCCGAACGACGAAACGAACCCAATTTGTCCTTTGTTTCCAACAAAGATAAAAAACGAAAGCCAATTTTCACCTGGCCCGCCGATCCTCCGCTGTAACCGGATGTAACGAAATGCAGCATGCATGAGGCTTCCCGCGTCACCCCGTAAAGCGCGGCCAAGCACCATGTGTTACTCTTAAATTTCAACGTGTGCCGGCTCGAGTGAGCGAAGCCTTCGTGCTCCGCAGTTACCCCTTCCAGGAAGCGGACCTCGTCGTCAGTTTTCTGACTCGCGACCAGGGGAAGCTGCGCGGCGTGGCCAAGCGTGCGCGCCGTCCGAAGAGTCCGTTCGGCGCCGGGTTGGAACGGCTCTCGCAAGTGCGTATGTCGTATTTCCAACGCGAGACCCGGGAGTTGGTGAACCTGGATTCCTGCGAACTGCTGGTCTCCCAATTCCGGCTGCTGTCGGATTACCGGGCGGCCGTGGCGCTGGATTATTTCGCGGAAGTTACAGATCAGTTACTGCCGCCGGCCGAATCGAACGACCGGTTCTTCCGTCTGCTGATCGCGGTGCTGGAACATATGCACACCTCCAGCGCGGCTGAGCCGGGGGCCGTCTGGCGCGCCGTAACGTACTTCAGCTTGTGGGCGGTGAGGCTATCGGGTTTTCTGCCCGATCTGAATGTTTGCCTGAGTTGCGGCAGTCTGCTCGCCGATAGCGAGACGCGCGAGCGGGCGTTTTTCCACCGCGGACGGGACGGATTGTTGTGCGGCGAGTGCCGCCGGACCGCCGGTGCGGGCAGTTATGAATTGAGCGTAGAATCGAGGGCCATGGCGGAAGCGATGTTGCGCAAGCCAGTCGCCCAAATCGGCCGGACGGGCTGGGCGCGCGAAACCTGCGCGGACCTGCGCCGCTTCCTGGTCCAGCAGATCGAGCGGCACATCGAGCGCAAGCTGATGACGCCGCCGGTCCTCGAAGCGGAATAGCGCCGGACAGAGCGTCGTGCAGAGCATGGAATCATTTCAACAGATCATATTCAAGCTGAAGCAGTATTGGGCCGAGCGCGGCTGTATTATTCAGGAGCCTTATGACGTGGAAGTGGGCGCCGGCACCATGTGCCCGGAGACTTTCCTGCGGGTGCTCGGGCCGAAGCCTTACCGCGTGGCATACGTCCAGCCCAGCCGCCGGCCGGCCGATGGACGCTATGGCGAGAATCCCAACCGGCTATACAAGCACTCCCAACTGCAGGTGATCCTCAAGCCCTCGCCCGCGGACGTCATCGAGCAATATCTGGGCAGCCTGGAAGCGGTCGGCATCGACCTCACCCAACACGACATCAAGTTCGAGGAAGATAACTGGGAAGCGCCGACGCTGGGCGCTTGGGGCGTCGGCTGGCAGGTGATGCTGGACGGTCTGGAGATCACCCAGTTCACTTATTTTCAGCAGTGCGGGGGCATCGACCTGGATGTGGTGCCCGCCGAATTGACCTACGGACTCGAACGCCTCACGGCTTTCCTGCAGGTGAAAGACAGCGTCTACGGCATCGAGTGGGCGCCCGGTTTCAGCTACGGTGATGTGCGCTTCCAGGACGAATTGCAGTTTTCCGTTTACAACTTCGAGATGGCCGAGGTCCAGACGCTTTGGAAGCTCTTTGACCTGTACGAAGGCGAGGCCGCGCGGCTGCTGGCGGCGTATCCGAAATACGCGGAGAAAGCCCGCTTCCCGTTGCTGCCCGCATACGACCAGGTGCTGAAATGTTCGAACCTGTTTAATACGCTCGATTCGCGCGGCGCCATCAGCGTAACGGAGCGGGTGGGAGTAATTCAGCGCGTGCGCAAGCTGGCGGTGGGTGTAGCGCACGCGTGGGCCGATCAGCAGGAGGCGGCGCAATGAGCCTGCCTTTTCTGCTCGAAATCGGCACTGAAGAGATTCCCGATTGGATGATCCCCGGAGCGTTGGAGAGCCTGCGGGGCCAGCTTGAAGGCCTGGGCATCGCCGCGCGTACGGACGCTACGCCGCGCCGCCTCGTCGCCCGTGCGGATGGATTGCTCGAACGCCTGCCGGACACCGAAGAGCGCGTCACGGGACCGCGCCAGACCGCGCCCGCGAAAGCGGTGGAGGGTTTCGCGCGCAAGCAGGGCATCACGCCCGCCGATCTCTCCGTCGAAGGGGAATACTACACCTATCTCCGCAAGAAGCTGGGCCGCCGGATGATAGATGTCCTAGCGGAGTCATTGCCAGGCATCATCCTGAAAATCGCGTTTCCCAAAACCATGTACTGGACGGGCAAAACCGGCCCGCGCTTCATCCGCCCCATCCGCTGGCTGGTAGCCCTGCTAGGCGACGACGTGATTCCGTTCGAACTAGCCGGAGTCCACTCCAGCAACATAACAGTGGGGCAGCGTCGTACGCTGCAGTCGGCATCGCAGGCCGGCTTGCCCGTGACCATCGAAAACTACGAACAAACGCTCCGCGCCAACTGCGTAATCCTCTCTGCCGCCGCTCGCCGCAAGAAAATCGAAGACGAAATCGCGGCGCTAGGCATCCGCCTCAAACCCGACCCCGCGCTCCTCGAAACCCTGGTCTACCTGACCGAATACCCGACCCCCATCCTGGGTGAGTTCGATCCGCAATTCCTCGCCCTCCCCGAAGAAGTCCTCATCACCGTGATGCGCCATCACCAGAAATACTTTTCGGTGGAAGACGAATCCGGCCATCTCGCGCCTCGGTTCGTTGCCGTGATGAACACCAGCGCCGACCCTGAGGGACTCGTCCGCCGCGGCAACGAACGCGTGCTGCGCGCCCGCTTCAACGATGCCCGCTTCTTCTGGCAAACCGACCAGCGCAAGAAGTTGGCGGACCGTGTGGCAGACCTCGCCCACGTAACCTTCCAGGCGAAGCTCGGGTCGTATCTGGAGAAGACGGATCGCGTGGTCACGCTGGTGAATAGACTTGGCGGTGACGAAGACGCCCAGCGTGCGGCGCGCCTCGCGAAGGCCGATCTCACCACCGAACTGGTGAAGGAGTTCACCGAACTGCAGGGCATTGTAGGTGGACTATACGCGCGTGCGCAGGGCGAACCCGACGAGGTCTGGCAGGCTATCTACGATCATTACAAGCCAGAGAGCATGGAAGATTCAGTCCCACGCAGCACGGCCGGCCGGCTGGTATCTCTAGCGGACAAGCTGGATACGCTAATCGAATGCTTCCGCATCGGCATGGCGCCCACCGGTTCACGCGATCCATTTGGGCTACGACGCGCCGCGCAAGGAGTAGTCAAGATCATGGTCGAAGGAAGGATTAACGCCCCGATGCTCCTCACCGAGAACGGGGAGGAGTTGTCGGAATTCTTTAAGGATCGCATCAGGTTCTACTTTAGAGAGCGCGGCTTCCGCTACGACGAAGTCAACGCCGCCATGGCCGCCTTTTGGTGGGATCTGCCGAACTTGGAGGATCGCTTGGTGCGGCTACAAGAGATCCGTTCCACGCCGAACTTCGAGCCGCTGGCCGCCAGCTTCAAGCGCATCAAGAACATCCTGCGCCAAGCCGATTTCGCCGGCGGCCCGTTCACACCCAGCCTGTTGGAGCCCGGACCCGAGAGCGAACTGTACGATGAGATTTTTCGGATCGGCCAGCAACCAATTGAGACAACGATTGGAGCGCTGCGACCCAAAGTGGACCTGTTCTTCGACAAGGTGCTGGTGAACGCGCCCGACCCGGCCGTGCGCGCCAATCGCCTGGCCATGCTGCACGGCCTGCTGGAACAGTTTCGAACGTTTGCCGATTTTTCGGAGATTGTCACGAACTCATAAGGAGAAGATGATGAAAAAACATGTTTACCAATTCGGCCCCGGCGGGGCCGATGGCGACGGAACGATGAAAGATACGCTCGGCGGCAAAGGCGCCGGGTTGGCCGAAATGTGCCGGGCGAATCTGCCGGTGCCGCCCGGCTTCACTATCTCGACGGAGGTCTGCAACATCTATTTCCAGAATCATAACCAGGTTCCGGATGACATCCACAAAGAAATGCTGCAGGCGCTCGAAAAGCTCCAGAAGCAGATGGGGCAGACGCTGGGCGATACCGAAAACCCGCTGCTGGTCAGCGTGCGCTCGGGCGCCAAGTTCTCCATGCCGGGCATGATGGACACCGTCCTCAACCTCGGCCTGAACGACAAGACCGTCGTGGCGCTGGAGCGCAAGAGCAACAATCCGCGCTTTGCCTACGATTGCTACCGCCGCTTCATCCAGATGTTCGGCAATGTGGTGCTCGACATCGAAAAACACGATTTCGACCACGTCTTCGACGGCCGCAAGAAAAAAGTCAAGGCCAAGTTCGACACCGACCTGACCGCTGAGGATCTCAAGGCCGTCATCGTCGATTACAAAAAGCTGGTCGAAAAGAAGACCGGCAAACCATTCCCGCAAGAGGCCATCCAACAGCTCGCCATGTCGCGCGACGCCGTGTTTCGCTCCTGGTTCAACGCCCGCGCCAAACACTATCGCAAGATGAACAATATTCCGGACGACTTGGGTACCGCGGTGAACGTGCAGGCAATGGTGTTCGGCAACATGGGCGATACTTCCGCTACCGGCGTGGGCTTTACCCGCAATCCATCCACCGGTGAGAAGGTTTTCTATGGCGAGTACCTGGTGAACGCGCAGGGCGAGGACGTGGTGTCGGGGGTACGCACGCCGCAGCCCATCTCGACATTGGAATCGTTGATGCCCGAATCCTACAATCAGCTCCACAAGATTACCACCAGCCTCGAACAGCACTATCGCGATGTGCAGGATTTCGAGTTCACCATCCAGGACGGCAAACTCTACATGCTGCAAACGCGCAACGGCAAGCGCACCGGGCCGGCTGCCGTACGCATCGCCGTGGACATGGTCAACGAGGGCTTGATCAGCAAGGAAGAAGCTATCCAGCGCGTCGATCCGCAGCAGCTCGATCAACTCTTGCACCCGGTGCTCGATCCGGCTTCCAAGAAGGCGCTCGCCACCATCGCCAAAGGGCTGCCGGCATCCCCGGGAGCGGCCGTCGGCCGGGTGGTTTTCACCGCCGATGAAGCCGTGAAACAGTCCGCCGATGGACCTGTGATCCTGGTGCGCGCGGAAACCGAGCCTAACGATATACACGGCATGGAAGTGGCCAAGGGCATTCTCACTTCGCGCGGCGGTATGACCAGTCACGCGGCCGTGGTATGCCGCGGTATGGGCACTCCCTGCGTGGCCGGCGCGGGCGATATCGACGTCAGCGCGCAGCGCAAGGAAATGAGTGTAACCGTCGCTGGTAAGAAGATGACGCTGAAGGAAGGCGACTGGCTATCGCTCGACGGTTCCACCGGCGAGGTCTTCGCCGGGCAGGCCAACACGCTCGACGCCGACCCATCCTCCGGCATCATGGCGACTTTCATGGGCTGGGCGGATGTGTTCCGCGGCGGCTTCGCCGTGCGCGCCAATGCCGACATTCCGCGCGATGCCAAAGCGGCGCGCAAGTTCGGCGCGGAGGGCATCGGCCTCTGCCGCACCGAGCACATGTTCTTCGCCGAAGACCGCATTGCGCATATGCAGGCCATGATCCTGGCGCAGGACGAAAAGAGCCGCCGCAAAGCGCTGGCGAAGCTCCTGCCTATGCAGCGCGCCGATTTCGCCGGCCTGTTCAAGGCCATGGACGGATTCCCCGTGCTCGTCCGCACGCTCGACCCGCCGCTGCACGAGTTCCTGCCCAAGCGCGAAGTGCTCATGGTCGATCTGGCCAAGCTGCCCGCCGCCGATCTCAAAGCCAAGAAGGAAATGGTCAGCCGGTATGCGCGCCTGGGCGCCACGGTGAAGGATCTGAAGAAGGTCCTGACCGGCCTCTTGGAGCGCGTCGAACAACTGCACGAGTTCAACCCCATGCTGGGCCTCCGTGGATGCCGCCTGGGCATCATGTATCCGGAGATCACCGAAATGCAATCGCGCGCGATTTTTGAAGCCGCCGTCCAGGTGGCCAAAAAGGGCGTGAAAGTCACTCCAGAAATCGAGATCCCGCTCATCGGCTCGGTGGAGGAGTTCGCGAACCAGAAGAAGATCGTGGTCCAGGTTGCCGAAGAGGTGCTCGGCAAGGCCGGCATGAAAGACTTCAAGTACAAGGTCGGATGTATGATCGAGATACCGCGCGCCGCACTTACTGCCGACTTAATAGCTAAGGAAGCCGACTTCTTCAGCTTCGGTACCAACGATCTGACTCAGACTACTATGGGTCTCTCCCGCGACGATTACACGAAGTTCCAGAAGACCTACGAAGACGCTAAGATCTTCAAGCACGATCCGTTCGCAGTGTTGGATCAGCAAGGCGTGGGTAAGCTGGTCGAGATGTGCGTGAAGCTCGGCCGCCAGACCCATCCCGGCCTTGATATCGGCGTCTGCGGCGAGCACGGCGGCGAACCGAATTCGGTGCAGTTCTTCTATCGGGTAGGACTGAACTATGTGTCTTGCTCGCCCTATCGCGTACCGATCGCCCGCTTGGCCGCGGCGCAAGCGGCAATTTCCGGCGATAAGTCGGAAGCCATGCGTACCGCGTAAATCCGAAGGTGGGGCAGGCCATCGCCGTTTGTGGCCTGCCTGCTTTTCTTTTGGGCGCATTGGAGCGATAATCGATCCATGCGCCTGATCGTACGAGCGTTCATCTTCTGCTGTACCGTCATGCTAGCCCAGTCCCCACCCGAGACATTATTCGGGGGTCTTCCAAGTGGTAGTTGTTGAGCAGCTTGGTAAGGACGCGCCTGCCACCGCTGAAGCTTTGCAATACAGCCTGTTGACGGGCACCGGCGCCGTATCCCTGATCTTCGAAGACCCGCAGGATGCCTTGAAGATCCCGCCCGGCTCGGCCATCGAGGTAACCGGCTATCGCTCCGGCGAGCAGTTCACGGTCCCCGCCGCCTCAGCCGCGAAAGTGCGGCCCGGCCCGCACATTCGAACGATGTCGGCCGCGCCCGTTCCCAAGACGATCGGACAGCGCAAGGTTGCGGTCGTGCTCGTGAACTCCCAGAACGATCAGCGGCAACTGATAGATTCCGCGACCGCAAGCTCTCAGATCTTTGGAGACACGAACAGCTATTACCAGGAAAACTCTTATGGAAACCTTTCCATTGTTGGAGATGTCTACGGCTACTTGACCCTATCGATCACCTCGGCATGCAATCAAGTAGGGCTCACGGATACGACTGGCGGCGCCGGCTTCACTGACATCGAAAAATGCCGCCATTGCCTCAGCTCAAAAATGGGGGCATCAACTTGAATGCATACGATACGGTCATGCTACTCGGTCCAAACCTCGATTCTTGTTCAGGATACGCAGAGGCCGCGGCGACCATCGGCGGCACTCGGGGATTTGTCGAATACATGACCCAGGAGCCCATCCTCGTTGATCACATCGTCGCCCACGAGATTGGGCATAACCTCGGGCTCCATCACGCCCGATTTCTCAACTGCGGTAATGCGGTTTATGTGAGCAACGCCCTGAGCGCCTGCTCCTTCGTGGAATACGGAGACGTTGATGTTATGGGGCAAACCCTTAACTCAATGCTTCACTTCAACGCCGCTTTCAAGGAATTTCTGGGCTGGCTAGCTAGCTTAGCTAGAACCGCAAGTGGATCACCGGACCCCTGGACAACCAGGTCGGTCTGGGCCACGCTACCCCTTCGCAACCTCTGTCGCAGGCGACCACTCCGGCGCAAGCGACCATCGGCGGGACGCCCGCTCATAAGCTACTTCATCGGCATGACGCCGGGTCAAGTCGGACTCGCGCAGGCTGACATTCAAATCCCGCCCACGCTCGCCCCTGGCACTTACCCCGTCCAAAATCCAGATGGGATCGTTCCTCAGCAACGCGCCGCTGATCACGACGAACTGAGGCATTTCCCCCGTCCGCAGCCGTTACTACCGGCCAGGCTCTCGCCATCCGCCCTGATCGACCTCGGCCATGATGTCCTGAATAGTCGCCTTCTCCAGCCAGAGATGACGGTCTCGCGTGTAATCGCCGCTGCCTGCCCGGTATATGCGCAAGAAGCGCGCTACACCATCCGCGCCCAACTCACGACCGAGAATCGACAGCGCGTGCCGTTCGAATTCCTCGTCGGTCATGTTAGCGGCCTGCATCACGTACGGACCCCTCGATACCAGAATAGCGGGTTCTCCACCCTGATGCGCAGCTCCCCGGCGTGCAGCCTGGCGCGGCGCAGAAGGCGATCGTCCGTCGTGAGGAGGACTTGAGCACCACCCCGCTCAGCGCAAGCGAGGTGCAACGCGTCGAAAGCGCCGAACCCGAGGGTCTGCAGAGACACGGCGCAGGTCGCATCCTTGCCGTCCGGCGTGACGATCGCGGCGGCGTGCGCATGTACTAGGGCCGCGTCGCGCCGTCGGTCCGGGTCTGGATTGCGACCGATTTCGATTGCCAGCACGGCGCTACTCACCCAATCTGCACGACCTTCACGAATCAACCCGAGAATGCCTTCAACAGCTTCCGCCTCCTCGCGAATACGAGGCTGGCTCTGGTCATCGGTGAGCCGGCTCAGGCAGCAAGCATCCAGGTAGATTCTCATCCAGGCGAGCCATCACGCGCTTTCGTCGTCGCGGATCTGATCCTCGATTTCCGTGCGGTGAGAACGAACGTAGCCCACGCGTTGGCAAGGTCTTCGGCCCGCAAAGCCGGGTACGAGCGCAGTAGATCCTCTCCACTGACTCCCAAACGCCGTGCTTGCTCGAGTACCCAAACCGCAATGCGGGTGCGTACGATACACGGCTCGCCCCCACACACTCCAGGTGTCGACTCAACGCCTGGAAAGGCGTCGTCCAAGTCTTCCACCTTCCGTAACGCACCCATTGGAGTCTTTGCTTTCAGTATAACCCGCGTTATGAGCCCATACCCATATGCAACTGGGGTCTTGGCGCGCCACGAAAAGAATCGCCGCAAGGCTCCGGCCATCGCGGCTGCCGCTCTTACTGCCGCCTTAGTAGCCATGCAAGCCGAACAATGGCCGCAAGACTCGTCCGGATCTGGCATCGGCGTCGTACACTACCTCTATGGCCCGATGTAGCTCCTGTGCCAGTGACGTATCCGAAAACAGCCGCTTTTGTCCGGCGTGCGGCGTAGCCGTCGAGAGCGAAGCGTTCGCCACCCGGACCGTAGCCATGTCCACGCCGCGCGACACGCCTCGGTCGCATGAACGCCGCGCCTCGGGCCCTCGCACCTCCTCGGGAACTTCGCAGGGCCGGTTCGCACCAGGGTACGTGCTGGGCGGGCGGTACCGGATCGTGGCCATGCTGGGCAAGGGCGGCATGGGCGAGGTATACCGTGCCGACGACCTCAGCCTGGAGCAGCCGGTGGCCCTGAAGTTCCTGCCCGAAGCCGTGGCCCGGAACCCGGAGGCCCTGGCGCGTTTCCGGAACGAAGTGCGCATCGCGCGCCAGGTATCGCATCCCAATGTCTGCCGCATGTACGACCTCGGAGAGGCCGACGGATGCTGTTTCCTGTCCATGGAATATGTGGACGGCGAGGATCTCGGGTCGCTGCTGCGGCGCATCGGCCGGCTGCCCGTCGACAAGGCTATCGAGATCGCCCGCAAGCTCTGCGCCGGGCTCGCGGCGGCGCACGCAAGAGGCGTGCTGCATCGCGATCTCAAGCCCGCTAACGTGATGTTGGACAGCCGCGGCCAGGTCCTGCTCACCGATTTCGGACTGGCGGGGCTTGCCGGCCAGATCGAGGGAGCCGAGATACGCAACGGCACGCCCGCCTACATGGCGCCGGAGCAGCTCTCGGGCCTGGAGGTGACTGCCCGGAGCGACATCTATTCGCTGGGCATGGTGTTCTATGAGATCTTCACCGGGAAGCTGCCGTTCGAGTCGAACACGCTGGCCGGCCTGATGCGGGCTCAGCAGGAGAGCCAGCCCGCCGGCCCGTCCACGCTGGTGCGCGAGTTGGATCCCATGGTGGAGCGCGTGATCCTGCGCTGCCTGCAGCCAAAGCCGGCTATGCGCCCGGCCTCCGCGCTGGCCGTGGCTGCGGCTCTGCCTGGAGGGGATCCGTTGGCTGAGGCACTGGCGGCAGGCGAAACGCCGTCGCCCGAAATGGTGGCGGCCGCGGGCGAGGGCGAGGGTCTGTCACCCGCCGTCGCAGTTTCCCTGCTGCTGGCGGTGCTGGCGTCCGTCATTGTGTATGCGGTGCTGACCCTGCGCTCCAGCGCGCTCGAACGGCTGCGGCCCGAATACTCTCCGGAGATTCTGGCGCAAAAGGCCAAGGACACGATCCAGCGGCTCGGATTCACACCGGCCGTGGCCGACGACGCCTATGGCTTCGATTGGGATAGCGGGTTCCTGGACGACGTTAACAAGAACCACAAACCCGTCGATTGGAATCAGGTTCTGGCGCAGAGGCCGCCGTTGCTGACGTTCTGGTACCGGTCGAGTCCGGCGCCGCTGACGGGGCTGGAATTCCACAACGACCTGCTGACGCCGGGAATGGTGTTCCCGGACGATCCTCCGCCGGTCGATCCGGGCATGCTTGACGTGGTGCTGGACTCCTATGGGCGGCTGCTGTACTTCAGAAGGGTGCCGCCGCAGCGGCTGGAGCCGGGGCAACCGGTACCCGTGGTGGATTGGAGCGCCTTCTTCGCCGCCGCGGGAGTGGACATGGCCGGCTATCAATCCACCGAACCCCTGTGGACGGCGGTGACGCCATCCGATGCACGCGTGGCATGGCTCGGGAGCGGAAAGCGGCCGTTGCGGGTGGAAGGCGCGTCCCTGCGCGGACACCCGGTATACTTCGACATCATCCGGCCATGGAGGCAGCCGAGCGGGCAGGATAGCGGCCAGACGTCCACTAGAGAAATCGTAACGTTCTCCTTTCTGGGCCTGCTGTTGTTGGTAGTGTGCTTGGGGGCGGCCTTGCTGGCGCGCCGCAACCTCGCGCAACAGCGGGGCGATAGGCGCGGCGCCTTCCGGCTGGCCTTCTTCATCTTCACCGTGCAGATGCTAGTGTGGCTCACGCGCGGGCACCTGGCGGCGTCGTTCGGCACGTTTGGCACATTCCTGGTGGCCTTGTGCACGTCGGTTTTCTACGGGGTGGTGATCTGGACGGTTTATATCGCGCTAGAGCCGTACGTGCGCCGGCGCTGGCCCCAAACGCTGATCTCGTGGTCGAGCGTGCTGATCGGCCGGGTGCGCGATCCGGTGGTGGGCCGCGACGTTCTGATCGGCGCCACGGCAGGTTCGGGCGTGCTGCTGATCGGCGCACTGGTCGACCTCTGGAAGCGCTATTTGGGCGGCTGGACTCCCAACCTGGACAACTCCGAAGTGCTGGCGGGAGCTCGCGGCACGCTGGCTACGTGCTTTGCCGTCGGGTCTCACGCCATTCGCGAGACGCTGTTCTTCTTCTTCCTGATTTTTCTGCTGCGGGTAGCGGTGCGCAACCAGTGGGTGGCGGCGGCTGCGTTCGCCCTGATCTTCGCGGCTGCGAATCTGGCCTCGGCCGGCCATCCACTGCTAAACGCCGCGGCTGCGTTTCTAGCCGTCGGAGGGTTCGCGTTCGTGGTCCTGCGCTGGGGCGTTCTGGCGCTGGCCATCACCCTGCTGGTGAGCAATGTCATCGGCGGCGCGCCGCTCACGGCGCATTCCTCGGCTTGGTATTTTCCGAGCGAGGTCTTCATGCTGGCCTGCATCCTGGCGCTGACCGCGTGGGCTTTCCGCACAGCCATCGCCGGACGCCGGTTGTGGAAGACAGATCTCTTCGGATAGTCGGAAAGCCCAAACCCGAGTCGACCCCATGGTGGCCTTGCGCCACGAGTAGACCGCCTGGGCAGGCTAGAATAGGTAAGATGTCTTGAGGGAGGGGTGTTGTTGCGCGCGCTGATCTTAGCCGCTGTCTTATGGACGATCGCTGCCCCCGGCCTGCGTGCTGCCACCTTCGACGAACTGGCTGCTCAGGCCGCCGCCGCCCGCCGCGCCAACCACATTCCGGAAGCCATCGAACTTTACCGGCAGGGGGTACAACTGCGTGCGTCCTGGATGGAGGGATGGTGGTTTCTCGGAACGCTTTCCTACGCGACGTACCAGTACAGCGGCTGCGAGAGCGCCTTCGACGCGTTCGTCAAGCTGGATGACAAACGCGCACTGGCGTGGTCGTTGCTGGGCCTCTGCGAGTTTGAGACCGGCAAGTACGATCCGGCGCTGGACCACCTGCGGCAAGGTCTGGCGCTGGGCAAGGATCTGCCTCCCGAAGTCGAAGCCGGGGTCCGGTTTCACTACGGGCTGTTGTTGTCCAGGGCTGGATTCTTCGATCAAGGGAAGCGGGAACTGGAGCGGTATGCGCGGGGGGGCGCGCACGAGCCCATGCTGATTGAGGGTCTTGGACTGAACGCTCTCCACCAGCCCTTGCTGCCCAAGGAGGCGCCGGCCGAGCGCGTGGATGCGGTCATGCAGGCGGGGACGGCGGCCCGTTTCTGGATTCTTGGCGAGAACGATAAGGCGGAAGCCGGGTTTCAAGAGTTACTGCGCGATTACCCGGCTGTAGCAGGCGGTCACTACTTATATGGCACTTACTTGAGTTACGCTCGCCCGGAAGACGCGATGGCGGAATTCCGGCGTGAGTTGGAGTTGAACCCGGCTAACGCCGATGCGGGGGCGATGCTGGCGTTGCTGCTGGTGTATGCCAACGACCTCCCGGGCGCATTGCCGTACGCCCGGAAGGCGGCTGCCGAACGGCCAGCGTATGCCTTGACAGAGTATGTGTATGGAAAGGTCCTGTTGGCGATGGGAGACCTGCGGCCGGCTATCGCCAGGCTCGAGACCGCGGAGCGTTTGGACCCGGCGGCCCTCGAATACCACATGGCGCTTGCCGGCGCGTATTCCTGGGCGGGCCGCCACGAGGACGCGCGCCGGGAGCGGCGGTTGTCGATGGATATGGCGACGGGAGCGAAACGCCCCGAACTAAATGCGCAAAGCGCCCGCGGCGGCGCGCCCCCTCCGGAAACCATCGACAAAACGATAAAGCAATGACCGATGGATGTCCAGGCACGCGCCAGCCGTGGCTCGTCACCGCAGTCTGGGTGGCGCTGGCTGGCGTCGCACAGGCGGCCCCACCGCGCCCCGCGAAAGTCACATGCGCCACCTGCCATCGCGCAGAGGCGCAATCCCAGCCGGGGACCGCCATGGGGATCGGCATGGAATTGCCTGCGAACCAGGAAGCGTTGCAGGCGCACCCCAAACTGACAGTGGAAGAGAACGGATACCACTACAACCTAGAGCGCAAGAACGGCGCCGGCACATATACGGTAAGCGACGCATCCGGCGCGCTAAGTCTGCCGATTAAATACGCTCTCGGAGTGCACAACCTGACCTTCGTACTGGAGTATCAGGGCAGCTTCTACGAGAGCATGGTGACTTACTACCAGAAGATCGAGGGGCTGGGCATCACCATGGGAGACGAACGCATTCGCCCCCACAATCTGACGGAAGCCATGGGCCGGAAAGTCTCGGATCAGGAGATCATGGCGTGCTTCAATTGCCATGGCACTGGCGGCGTGAGCCAGGGTAAGTTGACGCTCGATTCGCTGCGGCCGGGCTTGACCTGCGACCATTGCCATACCGGCGCCGATGCGCACATGCAAGCCCTGGCCGGCGGCAAGCCAGCGCCCGTTCCGCGGAAACTGGGAGAGATGGCGGCCGAGGAGATGTCGAACTTTTGCGGGCAGTGTCATCGTACCTGGGAATCCGTGGTCGGCCTGCGTCTGTTCGGCGAGAAGAATGTCAGGTTTCAGCCGTATCGCCTGGCCAACAGCCAATGCTTCCTGGGAGACGACAAGCGGATACGCTGCACGGCTTGCCACAACCCCCACGTGGACCTGGTTCGCGAGGATGCCAGTTATGACCGGGCTTGTCTCGCGTGCCATAGCGCGACCCAGAAGACCTGCCCGGTGGCCGATAAGAACTGTGTAAGTTGCCACATGCCGAAAGTATTGGCGGCGGAAACTCCGGCGCTATTCACGGATCATCAGATACGCGTGGTGCACGCGGGGGATCCGTATCCGCAGTGAGCGATGCCATAGCTTCACCAGCCCAGGTTGCGCATCTTCTCCAGAATATCGGCGCTCAATTGCTCCATGCGCGCGGGCTTGCGCGTGAGCGGAGACGGAATGATGGCCGCCAGCCGCGCGGATTCTTCGCGCCCCAGACGCGCTGCCGGGATGCTGTAGTAGTAGCTCGCGGCGGCCTCCGCGCCATAGATGCCCGGCCCCCACTCGATGGTGTTGAGGTAAAGTTCCAGCACGCGCCGCTTGCCCAGGATCAAGTCGGCCGCCGGCGTGATGGTAAACTCGATGGCCTTGCGCACCACCGAGCGGCTGGTTGTCAGAAACAGATTCTTCACCAATTGTTGCGTGATGGTGGAAGCCCCGCGCCCGAGCTTGCCGCGGTCGAGATCGCGATCCACGACTTTGTGCAGTTCGGTCCAATCGATGCCGTGGTGCTGATAGAAGCGCTCGTCTTCGGAGGCGATCACGGCGTGCTGCAGGTCCTTCGAGATGCGCCCGAGCGGTACGAAGACGTAGCGTTTCCGATAGGGCCGCCGGTGGATCGCGGCTTCCACGCGGCGCTGGATTTGCACCATGGTTACCGGCGGGTCGATCCACTTCAGCGCCAGCAGCACGGCGCCGCATAAGGCGTAGAAGCCCACCACCAGCGCCGCAACCCAGAACAGGATACGGCGCCACAGGCCACGTTTGCGTTTGGCAGGCCGCTTCAATGGGGCGGCAGGTTTACGCACGGCTGACCCTGTAGGCTGTTCCGGCGTGGGTGTCGATGCGGATGACCTCGCCGCTCGATTGCGCCTGCACGGACTGGCCACCCGGAAGGGCCCTCACGGCTACGCGATCCGGATGCCACGGGTTCGCGATGCGCACCACGCCGCCCTTCTCGCTCAAGATCTCCACCGCTGAGACCTGCCGGCCGTCCCACGCCGCGCTGACCAGAAAGGCTCCGCGCGCGCGCAGATTCCGAAAGCGCGCCGGCCCCAGTTTCACAGTGTTCGGAAACAGGCGCAGGATTCCCGAGTAGCTCTGCAGCATGCATTCGTTCAACACCGCCGGCAGCGAGAGGTTTTCGGTCCAGACACCCATGCGCATCATGAAATCGAAATCCGTGGTTACCGGGTAACGTCCGCCAGTCTGCCGCACGCGGTCCTGCACGATCCCGTTGGGCATTTGGCAGTAGCGCACTTCATCTTTGAACCATGCGAGATCGAGCATGCCCAACCGGGCGCGAATCAACGGCTGATACACGATGTCGTTGCCGCCCTCAAGGCGAATCGTATCGGCTGTCCGCCGCGCGATTTCGAGATCCCGCGCCGGGCTGCCCAGCCCTACCTGCTCGCCCGGAAAAACCGGCGCGAGCGTCACCGGAATGTTGTAGATCCAGCCTGTGGGCGCGTTTCGCACGTCGATCCAAACTTCGCCCCCGGTACTTTCGGCCGTGGGATAGGATGCCAGGTTCGCGTGCAGCTCCGCCCATCCCGAGCGCTCGTCCGCGTCCACGCCGAGCTTCCCGGACGCCTCCACTACGGCGTTCAACAGAAACCGCGCCAGCGCCAGGTCCATAATGCAATCCTGGTTCAAACGGTCACCGGCGGTGAACCCCCAATTCTCCGGCGACACCGTCGGATTGAGATGCAGCTTCCCGTCATCACCGCGCCTGGCGTATGCCGCGATGAACTGCGCGGCCTCCTTCAACGGCCGGTACACGCGGCGCAGCACCCCTTCGTCGAGCGTATAAAGGTAGTGCCACCAGAGACTCTGCACGGTCCAGGGCGTTTCGCAGATCTCGTATGCCCAGGGCGGCGCTGGATACGGCACCACGGGGCTGGGCACGGGATAAGCCGAGTGCGGGAAGTACGCGCCCGGCAGGCCGAACTGATTCTTGGCAGTGGCCTCCGCCATCGGCAGCAGGTTCTCGACGATCTCGATGTAGGGCAAATGCTGATCGGCATGGTTGCTCGAAAACACGCCCCAGAAAACCTGCTGCGTGTTGTAGTTCATGTGGTAGTCGCCATGCCAGGCCGTGCCGATCGTGCCGCTGGTCCAGTTGCCGAACAGGCCGGGCGCCACTTTGCCCTCGCGTAGACAGCAGCCCAGCCAGTATTGGTTGTGATACCAGAGCCGCTCCAACTCCGCGTCTTCCAGCGCCACCGCCGAGCGCGACCAATAGTCTTTCCAGAACGCCTCGGATTCGTTCTGTATCTCGCGCGCGGGGCGCTTCGAGAGTCCTTGGACCACGCGCGCGGCTTCCGCGGCCGGACCGGCATGATCGCGCGGCGTGTACAGCACGATGTCCAGCCGAAGGGGTTGGGTGGCGGCACCGCGGAACACGGACTGGCCGGCAGGCCCGTCCGGCGTCCAGTCGCCCTGCACCACACCATGCAGAGCGAAGCTCCTGTCGGCCGGCGATGGCGGCGGCTCCGGCGTGGCGGCGGTTGGCGCGGTGGCCGGAAAACGCTGTAGGCAGGTAAACTCCGCCGACCCATCATTGCGCGCCACGCTGGTTTCGGGCGCGGGAAGCTTCGCTTGCTCGTCGATGTTCGGGTAATACCCTACCGCCCCAAACGGCGCGGCCTCTTCGGACCACACACAAACATGGCCGGCCGCCGTATTCACGAAGCAGGACAGGTGGACCGCTCTCCCGCCGCGCTCCAGTTCCAGCGAGAACAGCCCGCTCGCCGGGTCCAATTCCTGGCGAACCACGCGAAACGCGGGAACGTCCCAATGCACCCATACGATCCCGCAGGGCCACGGCCGGGGCCAACTCTTCCGGTATGACGAGGTGACCTTTCCGGCGTAGTCGCGCAAAGCCGGGTTGGTATTTTCCAGATAAATAGCTTCCGGCTTGCCCTGCTGTTTGCTCTCTTCGCTGGCTCGTTCCCACAACTTCCGCACCTCGGCGAATGGGAGCACGTGGCTCGCGTGCTCCTCACTCACCCGGATATCCCACGAATCGGATTTTCCGATATGCAGCCCGAGCGCGTCCGGGCGGACCGTGATGCACACGCCGATGTCGCCGTTGCCGAGCAGCATGCCTTCGAAGAAAGCGGGCGTGGGCACGGTGCGGACGATTTTGTGCCGGCGCGCTATGCGGAATCCATCGAGCCCAGGGGGTGCGGCAGTTTCGGCTCCCATCGCCGAAGCGGCGGGCAGGCAGGCGGCGCCGAGCATGAAGTTTCTGCGGCTGGTTGGCATCGATCTTCTATAATAATTCCTGCCTGACTTCACCGCAGCCGCTGCGAGATAGCGTCCAGAAATTCATCCTCCCGGTCCAGGTGCAGCCCGATCCGCAGCCAGTAGAGTGGCAGCGGCGCGAGCAGGTGGCCGGGGTCATCACAGAGGTTGACCAGATCCTTCTCGGTAGTCAGCACTGCCTCGATGCCATCGTCGCGGAATTGGCGGCCCATATAGCGCAACTCGCGCGCAATGTACGCGTGGTGATCCTCGTATTCGATGCGGATGGGCACGTGTAGTCCGAGAGCCGTCAGCGTGTACCAGAAATACCCTGGATTACCCAGTCCGCAGAAAGCGGCCACGCGCTTATACGGCAGGGCATCGGCGGCGATCGTTTCGCCGGTGGCCGCGGAAACCCATGCTTCCGGTTGCGCACGGGCATGGAAGACGGGCGCGCGCGGATTCTGACGCCGCAGGAAATGCTCGGCGGCTTGGGCTACGCGGCCGGACTCGCTGCGCGTGACCACGAAGATATCCGCGCGGGACAGGCCCGCCAGCGGCTCGCGTAAGCGGCCCAGCGGCAGCACATAGCCGCCGCCGAAAGGGTCCAGCGCATCCACCAGCAAGATGTCCAGGCGGCGATCCAGCCGCACGTGTTGAAAGCCGTCGTCCAGCACGATCACGTCGATGCCGAACTCCTGCTCCAGCAATCGGCCCACGCGCCAGCGGTCCGCGCCGATGCCCACCGGCGCCACGCCCGCGCGCAGGAACAACTGCGGCTCATCGCCGGACTGGCTGACGGGAACGTGCGCGCCGGCGGCCACAACCTGGTGCGAATGCGGCGAGTGGCGGCCGTACCCGCGCGTGAGGATGCCAGGCTTCCAACCGCCGTCCTTCAGCCGGCGGACGAGATGGAGGACCATGGGGGTTTTGCCGGTGCCGCCCACTGTGATATTGCCGACGCTGATGACAGGCGCTTCCAGGCGACGGCGGCGCGCGAGGTCGCGGGCGCGCTGGTGCTTGCCGCCCCAGATCCAAAGCCACGAGAACATCCGGAGGAACGCAAAGCCAGGCTGGGCCGGGCGGTACAGAGGCACATGCCGGGCAAAGATCTCGCTGACCTGGCTGGCCGCATAGGCGGTGGCCCCTTGCCGGGTGCGCGCGCAGCGTGCCGCCTTCGCACCCAGGTCCGCGGCGCGTGCGGGGTGCTCCAGGATATCCGAAACAGCGGCCGCCAGACTATCTGCATCGTGCACTTCGACCAGTGCCCCGGCCGCTCGGAAATCGGCCGCGATTTCGGCGAAGTTTTCCATATGCGGACCCGCCACGATAGGGCGGGCGGCCAGCGCAGGCTCCAGGATGTTGTGGCCGCCGCGGGAGGCAAGTGTACCTCCCATGAACACCGCGCCCGCCAGGGGGAACAAGCTGGCGAGCTCGCCGATGGAATCCAGCAGCAGGACGCCGGGCAGCGGCAGTTCGCCCGATCCGGCCAACCCGGAGCGGCGCACGAACGGGATGCCTGCGCGCTCCAGGGCCTGCGCCGCTCGATCGAAGCGCTCCGGCTTGCGGGGGGCCAGCAGGAGCAGCAACGCCGGCTGGCGGGCGGACACCTGCCGGAAGGCCGCAATGACGACAGCATCTTCATCGGGGTCGCCGGCGGCGGCAGGCGGCATGGTACTGGCCGCGATCCATACCGCGCGCGGATGGAGACGTTCGATCATGCGGCGGACAGGCGATTCGGGCGCTGCCTCGCGCGCCTCGAAATCGTATTTGAGATTGCCTGCGGCGCGTACCTTTTCCGGGGGCGCCCCAATGGCAATCCAGCGCTGCCGCATCTCTTCACTCTGCGCGAGCAGCAGATCGACTTGCGCGATCGCGCCGCCCAGGAACCAGCGCAACGCGCGATAATGCCCCAGCGCGCGGCCGGAGATGCGGCCATTGATCAACAGCAGGCCCGCGCCGGCACGCTTGGTCTCGCGAAACAGGTTGGGCCAGATCTCGGTTTCCATGACGATCGTTAGAGACGGCCGCAGCGCCCGCAGCACGCGGCGCACGGCGAAGACGTAGTCGAGCGGCGCGTAGAAAACGCCGCCGAGGTCCTGTAGTTTTTCGATGGCGGTTGCGTATCCGGCCAAGGTGGAGACGGAGACGAAGACCGGTGAACGGGGTAGGCGCAGGCGCAGTTCCCGGACCAATTCCACGGCCGAAATCACTTCGCCAACCGAAACGGCGTGCAACCAAATCGCACCGGGGACGGTCTGTTTAAAGGAGGCGGGCAGGAATCCACAGCGCTGCCTGAGGGTACCGAAGTAGGCGCGCCGGCGCAGGCCGCGCCCCAGGAAATAGAGCAGGAGAATGGGCCAGCCGAGCGCCTGAAGGAGGCGGTAGAGTAAATAAATGCCTTTTATTTTCAAACGGTTGGCTCTCCTTACGAGTATAGCCATGGTTATAGCGATGGCGCTGGCGCCGGACAAGGCGCTGCCCGACAAGAAAGAAGACACCAAGTTCACTCCTCTGGCGGCGTCCAGCTATGCGTCACGCCAGACCAGCGAGAAGATTACCATCGGGGTACTGCCGTATTTCAACGATGAGGATACGCGCCCCGTGTTCGGCAAGAACAATCCCTACAAATATGGTGTGCTGCCGGTGCTCGTCGTGATCCAGAACGACAGCCCCAAGACCATTCGGGTGCAATCGCTGCAAGCGGCGTGGATAGGGCCAAATCGCGATAGGGCCGAGGCTACGCCCGCTAAGGATGTCCGGTACCTGACCGCGCCCAGACGGCCCAACGCGACTCCGGGGGTGCCGGCACTCATCGGGCACAAGAATCCGCTGGACACCTGGGAGATTGAGGGGCGCGCTTTCGCCGCCCAGGTGCTACCGCCGGGGCAGTCCGCCAGCGGGTTTTTCTACTTCCAGACCGGATATCAAAAGGGCTCGAGCCTCTACCTGAGCGGGATGAGCGAGGCGGAGTCGGGGCAGGAGTTGCTCTATTTTGAAATTCCGATCGTAGATAAATGAGCGCCGCGGCCGGTCGGCCGCCGTGACGATTGAACACTCGACGCAACGGATACGTCAATTCGCCCGTCTGATAAACTACACGGAGAAGTGCGCGTGAAGGTTCTATTCTTCGGAGTGCTAAGGGACGTGGTAGGCCGGGCCGAGGACCAACTCGACCTGGACACGGGCGTCACGCTGGGCGGCGTTTTCGAGCATTACAGCAGCCGGTTTCCGCGTATGCGGGAGATGGCCGGCAGTATCCTGCTGGCGCGCAACCAGGAATTCGCCGGTCCAGGCACGCAAGTCGCGGACGGCGACGAGGTCGCCTTCCTTCCGCCCGTCAGCGGCGGTTCGGCGTCGCCGCGCGAGATTTCGGAGAACGGCAACTTTTTCGCCTTGACCTGGCATCCCATCGTCCCCCCCAAGATCGCCGGCCGCCTGCTACGGGGGGAGGACGGCGCGGTGGTCACCTTCGAGGGCGTGGTCCGCAACAACACGAATGGCCGCCTGACGCACTACCTGGATTACGATTGTTACGAGCCGATGGCCATCAAGCTGATGGCCCGCATCGGCCGTGAAATTGCGGCGAGTTACGCCATCGACCGGATCGCCCTGGTGCACCGGCTCGGGCGCATCCTGATCGGGGAAACCAGCGTGGCGGTGATCGTGACGGCGGCGCATCGCAGGGCAGCCTTCGAAGCCGCGCTGGAGGGGATCGACCGGTTGAAGCGTGTGGTGCCCATTTGGAAAAAGGAGCACTTCGCGGACGGCGAAGTCTGGGTGGAAGGAGAGTGGGACCGCAATGCTATCGTCGCTCAAGGCATGGCTCAAAGCGGTTAGCGCCGGCCTGGCGCTGGCGGCGGCCTTGGGCGCGCAGATCCGTGTCGACGTGCGATTGGTGCGGGTGCTGGCCACCGTCAAGAATCCCGCCGGCGAATTGGTAGGCGCGCTGAACAAGGAAGATTTCGAGATTCTGGACAATGGCGTCGCGCAGCAGATCGCGATCTTCGAGCGGCAGACCGAGCAGCCCCTTTCGGTGGCCATGTTGGTGGATGCCAGCGGATCCACCGCCAAGGATTTGAAGTACGAAGTGGATTCAGTAGTGCGCTTCTTCAAGGCGCTGTTTGCGGAGGGCAACCCCAAGGATGCAGTGGCGCTTTACAGCTTCAATTACCAGGTGACGTTGCACAACTTCTTCACCCATAACCAGGGCCCGCTCGAACACTCGCTGCGAACTATTCAAGGTGAGGCGGGAACTTCCATGTACGACGCGATCTACTTCGCCTCCCGCCACCTGGAGGAGCGCGAGGGGCGCAAAGTGATGATCATCGTCACCGACGGCGGGGACACCACCAGCGTGAAGGATTTTCACGCTGCGCTCGATTCCGCGCAGTTGGCTAATGCGTCGATATATCCGGTGCTGGTAGTGCCGATCACCAACGATGCGGGCCGCAATCTCGGCGGGGAGCATGCCCTCACCACCATGGCGCTGGGCACTGGAGGGCGGGTGTTTCAGCCCACGTTGGGGCAGGCGCTCGATACCGCGTTCACCGACATCATCAAGGACCTGCGCACGCAATACCTGTTGGCCTACTACCCGAAAGACGTGCCGCTGACCAAGAATCGCTTCCACCGTTTGCAGGTGCGCTCGCGCCGCCCGGATTTGCGAGTGACCGCCCGCAATGGCTATTATGGGGAAGCAGAGCATCAGGAGAGCCAGCTACGTCAAGACCAGTCGGAAAACCCGGGAACCGCCCTCCCGAACAAACCTTCGAAGAAGTGAGATACCTCAAGCATCTGATCGAGGCCGAAACCCCGGTGCGTTTGAAACTCACCGATGGCGAGGAGGTTTCGGGCACCATCGAGTATTACGATCATTCTTTCATCCGGCTGACGCGCAAAGACGGTCCCAACCTGTTTATCTATAAGCACGAGATCAAGTATCTGGTGGAAGGCGGCTAGCCAATTTGCCCTCCCACCTGGAAACCGCCATAGAAATCGCGCGCGAAGCCGGCGCGCTGCTGGCCACCTACTTCGCGCGGCGCGTGCCTTTCGAGTTGAAGGGCGAGTTCGACCTGGTGACGGAAGCCGATCGCGCATCCGAAAAACTGGTGATCGAGCGGTTGCAGTCGCACTTTCCGCAGCACGGCATCGTAGCCGAGGAGGGCGGCGGCCACACCAGCCCATCGGAATACCGCTGGTATGTGGACCCGCTGGACGGCACCACCAACTTCGCGCATTCCTTTCCCATCTTCAATGTGACGCTGGCGCTGGAACGCGCCGGCGAGATGGTGGTAGGGGTGGTTTTCGATCCGATCCGGCAGGAGATGTTCACCGCGGAGCGCGGCTCCGGGGCGTGGCTGAATAATGGGCTCAGCGTAAGCCGCATAGGCGTTTCGGCAGTCAGCCGCCTCGATAGCAGTCTGCTATGCACTGGCTTTCCCACCAGGCGGCGGCACCTGAGCGTGAACGTGCACTTCTACCATCAGCTAGCGATGGCTACCCACGGGGTGCGCCGGACCGGCTCGGCCGCCATCGACCTGGCGTGGGTAGCCTGCGGACGTCTGGACGGGTTTTGGGAGTTCGGACTGAAGCCATGGGACATGGCGGCGGGCAGGCTGCTGGTCGCCGAGGCCGGCGGCCGGGTATCCGACATGCGCGACAAGCCGCACGATTTCGACTCGCCGCATCTATTGGCGGATAACGGCCACCTGCACGGGCAAATTGTGGAGATCTTCGGCGAGGTATTTGAAGGGCGCTATCGCGTGCCCATTCCGCTCATTTCCCGTTCTTCGGATTGCGCTTGACGAAGTCGTCCAGCCAGGCGATGAGGCCCTTGAGCTTGCCGTCGAATTCCTGCATGGCCAGTTCGTGATGGGCCTTCCACGCTTCGTCGCGTTTCTTCTGTTCGATCTCGTATTCAATCTGCTGAGCTAGAAACTCTTCCCAAGCTTCTCTGGTGGCCGCATGCTTGCGTTCCATGGCGGCCATCACGACCAGTTGGTCTTCCAGGTCGCGGCGCGATGCCTCCAGCATTTTGAGGCGCTTCTCGTGGTCGTGCAGGATGGGGTCGAACGGGGCCATAGCCGAGCTTGGCTTTAGGATAGCATCCGCCGCGCAAGTTCGTTGATGTCCGGGTTTTCCAGCAACACCTTCGGGGCGCCATGTTTCGCGACTTGGATCATTGCGCGGCCCACCTGTTCCGTGGTCGTCACGTACTTCGGAAATGCCGCGCGCAGCAAGGGAAGCAGCGGCCCCATTACCGCGTAAGAAATCCGGACAAGCTTGGTCTTCGACTTGATCCCGTGGAGCGGCACAATCACTCCGGGACGGAACATATAAGCCGCCTTGAAGGGCAGCCGGAGCAGATCGTTTTCAGTCTTGCCCTTCACCCGCGCCCACATCGTGCGGCCCTGCTCCGAACTGTCCGTGCCCGTACCCGAGACATACACAAACGTCATTCCGGGGTTGAGGCTCGCTAGCGGGCGCGCCGCCGCCAGCGTGAAATCGTAAGTGATATGCCGGTAATCCGCCTCCTTCATACCCACCGACGAAACGCCCAGGCAGAAGAAACACGCATCGAAGCCCGACAGCTGGTTTTCAATCGAGGAGAAATCCAGGAAATCGCGATGCACCAGTTCGCGCAGTTTCGGGTCCCGCCGGCCAGTCGCGCTGCGTCCGATCGAAAGTACGCTTTGGACATCGGAATCGAGCAGGCATTCGCGCAGAACGCCTTGCCCGACCATTCCGGATGCCCCGAAGAGAACCACGTTCACCCGTTCACCCCCCAGCGCTCCAGCTTGTCCGCGATGTCCGCATTGCCAAGTTCCCGCGCCCATTGGGCGGGTGTCCGGTTAGTCTGCGTATCCGTGAGCGAGGTGTCCGCGCCGCGGGCCAGAAGTTCCTGGACCACTCCGGCGCGCCCCGTGTACGCCGCGTAGTGCAGCGCGCTCTGCCGGCAATAGGGCGTCGCATTCACGTCCACGCCGCCGTCGAGCAACGCGCGTACTGTCGACAGCCGGCCGTGCATGGCCGCCACGATCATGGCAATCTCGCGCGCGGGGGCGTCCCGAGCGACTGGAAACGAGAAGCGGCCGGCCCGATCGTCCGTCCGGCGCACGATCCCATCGGTGCCCGTGCCGGTGGCCAGCATGTGGCGGACTACGTCGGTACGGCCCAATCCGGCGGCGTAGATCAGGTTGTCGACGCGCGCGCCCCGCAGCACCAGACGTTCGGCCGCTTCGGTGTACCCGAACAGGAGCGCACACCCCAGAGGCGCGCCGTCACCGGCCACGCCGTCGACGCTGGCGCCATGATCGGCCAGCGCATCCACCAGACTTGCCTGCACACCCGCCAGGTATGGGTGGACGCTCGAGACCGTCAAACATAGGGTGGTGTCGCATGTACTGTAGATCGGCGCCACGGCGTCGGCCTCGGCGCCCGCTTCCAGCAGGATACACGCGATTGCGGGCGCATTGCCGGGCGAGCGCTGCACTTCAACCCCATTAGCGGCGAGATAGTGCAGAAGAGTCGCTCGGTGAGCGAATGGGGCGCGCTCATGGACCAGGGCGGGGTGGGCTTGCAGCAGCGCGCGGAGGCCATGCTCGTCGCCGGTGACGATGGCATCGACTGCTTGCGAAAACGGCGTGGCCGTGCTCATGGATTCTATTTTCGCGCGTTTAACAGGACTCTCAGGCTTGCTTTCCGCCCTTCGACCGTTTAGCATCACCTTAGTGGAGGGGCTTACATGCCATCGCAGAAAATGAGCCGCCGCGGGCTGTTCCGGTCGGGAGCAGCGCTAGCCGCCGCGGGAGTGTCCGCTGCTATTCCGGAACAGGTTTTGGCCGCGCCCGCGCGCGCGCTTGAATTGGGCAGCAATCTGTACGAGTCAATCGGGGTCACGCCGCTGGTTAATTGCCGGGGCACGTTTACGATCATTACGGGATCGCAGAGCTTGCCTGAGGTGAAGCGCGCCATGGAAGCGGCATCGCACGCCTACGTCCACATGGACGAGCTGATGGATGCGGTGGGGCAGCGTCTGGCCGAACTGACCAAGGCCGAATGGGGGATTGTCACCGCGGGATGCGCGGCGGCATTGACCCACGCCACTGCCGCCTGCATTACGGGCGGCGATCCGGAAAAGATGCAGCGCGTTCCCAACCTGACGGGGCTAAAGAGCGAAGTGGTGGTGCCGCGCTATTCCCGCAACGAATACGACCACGCGGTGCGCATGCTGGGCGTAAAGATGGTGGAGGTGGAGAACGCCGCGCAGTTCGAAGCGGCGCTGGGGCCGCAGACGGCCATGGTGATGATCCTCTCCTGCCCGGCCGCGGAGAAGGGCGAGCTGTCCATCGAGAATGCCTGCGCGATGGCGCGGCGCAAGGGCGTCCCCGTGATCGTGGATGCGGCTGCCGAGACGCTGACGATACCCAGCATTCACCTGGCGCATGGCGCGAACATGGTGGCATACAGCGGCGGTAAGTGCCTGCGCGGTCCGCAGGCGGCGGGTCTGCTGTTGGGGCAGAAGGACCTGGTGCGCACGGCGTGGATCAACAGCGCGCCGCACCACGCGTTCGGCCGCTCGCTGAAAGCCGGCAAGGAAGAGATCATGGGCATGTTGGCGGCGGTCGAGATGTGGGTGAAGCGCGACCACGACGCGGAATGGAAGCAGTGGCAAGTGTGGCTGGATTCCATCGCGGCGCAGGCCACCCAAGTGCCCGGCGTAACCAGCGAGATCCTGCAGCCCGAGGATCTCTCAAACCACGCCCCGCGCCTACGCCTGCATTGGGATGCGGCGCGCATCGGCATCACCGGCGCCGAGGCGGAGGACATTCTGTGGCACGGGCAGCCGCGCATTGCGGTGGGCGATGGTAGCGGCACGCGGCGTGATAACCGGCCGAGTTCCCTCACTATCATGCCCTATATGATGATGCCGGGGGACGACAAGATCGCTGCCGTGGCCATTCACAAGCTGCTGGCGAATCCGCCGCATATCACGGTTCCCGCACTGGAGCCGGCCAGCGTGGACGTCGGCGGGGAGTGGGCCGCAGACCTGACCTTCATCTCGGGGTCGTCGCGCCACCACCTGACCATTGAGCAGCGCGAAGGCCAAATCAGCGGCGTGCATCATGGCGGTATTTTGACCGGGAAGTTAACCGGCGCGGTGGAAGGCCGCCGTGTCACGATGCGCTGCGCGGAGCGTATCGAAGGGGCCACGCTACATTACGAATTCTCGGGCGACGTGGCGGACGGACGGATCGAGGGGGTGGTGAAGTTGGGCGAGTACGGGCAGGCCCGATGGAGCGCGCAGCGGGCTTGAGCGTACATGATCCGCATTGTTGCGATCGAGCGGGAGTACGGCGCGGGCGGCTCCGCCATTGCACTGAAGCTGGCGGAGCGCTTGGACTGGAAGGTGTGGGACCAGGCGTTGACCGCGGAGATTGCGCGCATGGCGCGTTGCGACCAGAATTCCGTGGCGCGGCTTGAGGAGCGCGTCGATCCGCTATTCTACCGGCTGATGAAGGTGTTCATGCGCGGCAGCTATGAACGGAGCCTGCCGGTGAACGGCCTGGAACATCTGGATGCGGACAGCATGGTGGTCTTCATGCAGCGCGTGATCGAAGGCGCGGCGGCCGCGGGCAATTGCGTGATCGTGGGCCGGGGCGCGCCGTACCTGCTGCGCGGCCGCCCGGACACCTTTCACGTGTTCGTGTATGCGCCGCTCGAAGAGAAGATCCGGCGCGTGCGCGCACTCGGCAAGAGCGAGGCGGAAGCCGTCGAGTTGGTGGGGGCCATCGATCAGGATCGCGCCATTTTCGTGAAGAAGTACTTCGGGAAAGAGTGGCCCAGCCGGGACCTGTATCATCTGATGATCAACTCAAAGGTGGGCGACGACGTGGTGGTGCGCACGATTCTGGACGAGATGGCAACTTTGAATCAAGCCTCGCGCTAGCCTGAAGCACTCTGATGGAGCGGCGCCGTGGCGGGCAACGTGAAGAAGAATGTCGACCCTTTGCCGACTTCCGACTCAACCCGGATCCGGCCGCCATAGCGCTCAACGAGCCTCTTGCAGGTGGCCAGCCCGATCCCGGTGCCCGGATACTGCTGGCCGTGGAGCCGTTTGAAGAGCTCGAAGATTTGCGTTCGGTACTGCGGGGGAATGCCTTGACCGTTGTCGGATACCGAAAACAGCCACTCCTTGCCTGACTCCCGCGCCGCAATGTGAATGCGGGGGACCTCCTGGCGCCGATATTTGAGGGCGTTGCCGACCAGGTTCTGGATCAGTTGCTCGAGATGGGTATTATCTCCCAGGATCGCGGGAAGCGGGTCAAAGGTGACCACCGCCTTGTTTTCTTCGATAGACCCGTGCAGATTGCCAAGAGCCATCGCCACAACCTCTTCCATCTGAAGGGTGCTCAGAGGCCTGTTGGTGACTTCGCCGGCTTTAGCGTAATCCGTTAACGCGTCGATGAGCAGGCCCATCCGGTCGGCAGCGGCTACGATAAACTGCAAACACTCCGCGCTCTTCGCGTCGAGCTGCGATCCGCCGCGGAGCTGAACAAGTTGAGTGTAAGCGGTGATGGTGCGCAAGGGTTCCCGAAGATCGTGGGAGGCCGCGTAGGCGAAGTGCTGCAGTTCGACATTCGTTCGTTCCAGCAATTCGGAATGTCTGGCGAGCGCGGCGGCGGCCTTCTTCTCGGACAGTTCGGCTTCCCGTCTTTGGGTAATGTCGCGAAACACCATCACCACGCCGGTGATGCTCCCTTTCGCGGAGCGGATGGGAGCGGCGCTGTCGTCAATCGAGATGCGACGGCCGTCCTTCGCCGTGAGGGTGGTGTGGTTGGCAAGACCGGCGATGCCGCCCTCACGCAACACCTTGCCGACGGGGTTCTCGACAGGCAAGCCGGTTTCTTCGTCGGTGATGCTGAAGATTTCTTCGAGGGGCTTACCCGCCGCCAGTGCCTGTGTCCACCCGGTCAAGGACTGGGCGACCGGATTCAAAAAGACGATCTTCCCGCCGGCGTCGGTGGTGATAACGCCATCGCCAATGCTGGAGATCGTCGTTTGCAGCAAATCGCGCGCCTCCTTGGCTTGCTCCTCGCTCCGCTGAAGATCCTCGATCAAGCGCAGACGGTGGCGCGTGCCTTTCCGAATCGAGATGGTTGCCAGTGCCAGGAGCACGAAAACGATAGAACTCCCAATGATGCTGGTGAATCCTGCTTGATAGGCACTGGCTCGCACCTGCTCTCGCTGCTGTCCCAATAGGTCGTAACTGGCCGTTTGGATTTCCGCGCAGATCGCCCGAATTCGATCCATGGCCGCCTTTCCGCGATCGGTGCGGACTATGGCAAGAGCCGGGTCGAGCCCCTGGCTTCGGCGAAGCTCAATGGTCTGGGCTAATTCATCCATCTTCGCCCGCACCAGCGGTTTCAACGTTTCGACGCGCCGGAGCTGCACAGGATCGCGGCCGGATTCCAGGCGAGCGAGGGCATCCAGATTGGCGGGTATTTCCGCGAGGGCGTGCCGGTAGGGCTCCAGGTAAAGATCGCTTCCGGTTAAAAGAAATCCACGCTGCCCCGCTTCAGCGTCCTTTAATGACGAAAGAAGCGCGGTGGTTCCGTCTACGACCTGCCGGGTGAGTTGCGCCTCCTGTCTATTGCGTTCGAAGGCGGCCCATGCGCGGTAAGTCAGAACAGCAGAGACGAGCACCAGCACGAGCGCAATGAGCAAGGATAGGCGTTCGGCCTCCTGCCGGATTTTGAGGCTGGTTTTCATCGATCTGTTACCATCTTCGGCTCGGCTATGACGAGTGAAGCGAGCCACTGTTGCGCGATTACTTGTACAGTCACCTGAAGGGCTGCCCTGCCGCCGAGCAGGTTTCAATCCCTTGCTTTAATAGTTCGGCTGTTCTTGACCTCGCCAGTATAACAGACGCTTGCGGACGCAGCCCGCACCAGTTCGTTTTCAGGCGGCGGGGGGAGTGGCTTGTTTGAGAGGGTTGGGGCGGGTAAGGCGTGGATCAATTCTCGTCACGAATTATGCGGACAGCTAAGCCCTGGGAGTTCCGGCGCGAGTCCGATATCGGCGCACCAGAAAAACGATACCCGCGACAGACAGCAGGTCCAGACCCAGGACAGTTGCGGCGGACGGCTCAGGAGTGGCCACGGGCCTATTCACGGCCAGCAACTCCTGGGCTTGATTTTTTCCAAGCGGGTTGTTAGAGGAAGGGGTGTATACGGTCACATTCCTTCCCATGTACCCATTCGATACAGCCGTGAAGGCTTGCGCGACCAAGCCATTGGGGCCCTCAGCCCCGCCCAGCGGGTCCAGATTCAGGCCATCGAAGATGTCCCAGATGGCGAATGAATAATTGATTTGCGCGGCTTGATCGGTAACGTTGGGCTCATTCTTGTTGTTTTCGAGCGATGAACCATATATCAGTTGGGTGGCTAGCCACGCAGCTGCATCGTAATTCTCCGCAGACGTAGGGCCGGTGAACTTTTCCGTCCCATTCAGGTTGCCCGCATTCGTCGCGGTCGCGAACCACGGAGTGTCCAAATACGACTCTGTATTGAAGTCGTCGCAAATCAGGTAACCGGAGTAGATTTGGTTGCCATTCTCAGAGATGGCCCCTTGGTACGGACCAGCGTAAACGCCATCGGCTGAGGCCCCGTCGCCTACCCCTGTTAGGTCGATCGTGTACTGTGCGAAGCCCATAGGCGCAAATATAAGAAAACCTGCAATGCTCAGTAAACGATTTTGTTTGATCATGTGTCCTTATATCTGCCCGCAGCCCACAATACTTTCTGATAGAATGCCGACAATTATGATTATGGGCTCAGTTGTATTGGTCGTCAATAGACACAAGGGCACCGCGAGTCCCACCCGATTAGCCGAAAACAGTAGTACTATCCGATTTAATATGCGTGCTTTTTCGTACTTTATAATTTGCAAGAGGCCAAAATATTAACGGAAGAAATGGCCCGCCCGAGCCGTTGTCAGGAGATTAGAAGGTTTTCAGAATCACGAGCTTACACCGGTATTTCCGTTGTCCTGACGGTGCTGCTGGCCTGGCCGTTCCATCGACCCGAAAAAGGAAAACGCGACTAGTCTAACGGCGGCGATAAGTACTATTAGGTGCCATGTGCGAACAGGCACTTTTTCTTTCCTTTCGGCCGATCTCCAGCGCGTGCTTGTAGAATACAGTACAGGTTTATGTGCTAAAAGGCTACGTAGGAGCCGTCTTTGAGGGGATCGCAATTTCTCGCGTGAAGACCTGCAGAGGCCCCCAGTAGTACGGCAACCGGTAGGGCCCGGCGGAGCGCATGAGCGTCAACTTGGAAGCGCGCAGGGCACGGGCCGGTGTCTGGCCCGCCGCGATTTCCTTATAGAGAACTCGCATGAGACCGGCCGAGACAGCGTCATCCTCATCCCACAGCGTGGCAATCACGTTTTGGGCTCCAGCCTGCAAGAAGGCCCAAGCAAAGCCCATCAAGCCTTCGCCCGAGTAAGCTTTCGCTCCCGCACTTTTGCAGGCTGATAGGGTGACCAGGTCAGCCTGGAGCGGCACGTCCGCCACGTCACGGGCGTACAGTTTGTAGGTCTCGCCCTGGTGCGAGAGGATGATGGCTGAGTTCAGCGGGCTCTCCAGATTGGCGGTGGCGTGGGTGGCGAAGTGGATGTGGGTGAAGTTTGCAGGCGACGCTTTGGCGTATTCTCCGGGCACGGCGCGGGCTCCGGTGAAGGCGACCACGTTCGCGGCCCGGAAGCACGCCTCGACCGCCGCAATTTCGTTCTTTACATTTGGCAAGGACCCAAATTCTGGTCCCGAGAGCACCGGATCGCCTAAGATCAACAGTTTCGGCGGCCGGACAGGCCTGTGCGCATCGCCCGTCAGGACGCGGAGCGAGGGTGCCGTGGCGACGGCCACATCCTCGATCCAATAGTGCGGCTGCGGCCGCGGCACAACCAGTGTTTCAAAGTTGAGCTGGTGCAGTTCGCCATCGGGCACAACGATCACGTTCGAGCCAGCCGGGATCAGTTTGGCCACCGGACCCAGCACCGCCTGGTACAGGGCGGATGCGCCGGCATCGTTCCGCGCCAGTGGATCGCGGCCTTGCGTGATAGTTTCTGTGTATTTCCGCACTAGCCCATCGATCTCCTTACCGGGCGGCAGGTCGAACCGGGCAAGGCGGCCGGACCCGATTACCCACACCGACGATCGCCGGGGCTCCAGCCAGTACGAGAGGATCACGGTATGGGAAGCCTGGGCAGCACGCTGCAAGGCGGCCAGGTCAAAAGTGGGCGGGACCGCTCCGAGGCGCTCGAGCCGGAGGCTTAGGATGCGCGCCCGCGCCGATTCGGCGAGTTCCAGAGCCGCTTCCATGCGGCCTGTCTTAATCAGAAAGCCAACGTAGTCCTGAAAAACACCAACCAAATGGAGGGTGAGAAATGTCGTCTTCGATTCGTCGGTGCGGAGATTGTTCCACTCGCGGTCGATGGTGTCGATGGCGTTGCGGTATTGCGCCGCAGCCTGCTTTCGATTGCCGCGTTCGGAGTATAGCGATGCGAGATTGGCGTAGGCTTCCCACAATACATCGGGCGCGTTAGCTTGGGGCGCCTGCCGGATGACGGCCCGGAGATCCCTTTCCGCCAGGGCGTACTTCCCCGAGAGCTGCTCAATTTCCGCCGCGGTTAATTCCGAAGAGGCCAGCAAGGATGAATCTCCGCCAATGCGAATGGCGAGTTCCTTGACACTATAACTTCGAGCTGTGGGTAGATCCCCTTTCTCTACCGCGATTTGGGCGAGGTTGTGCCGCGCCATGGCTTGCCATTCATCGTTGCCTACTTCGCCGGCCAGCGTGGCGGCCCTTTGCTCAAACGACTCTGCCCGGTCGAAATCGCCCCTAGCCAAATAGATGTTGCCGATGGCTCCCAGCCACCTGTGCTGCGAATCCCTTAACCCAAGCCTCTCGGTAAGAGCCTCAGCCTGGACGAAGGCGTCCATTGCTTTGTCGAGGTCCCCGAGCCTCCAATAGCACCATCCCAGGTTACCCGTCGCGGCTGCGACGAATTCCCTGGCGCCGCATTGTTGCGCGGTTTGAAGCGCCTCCTGCAGGAAGGGAATCGCTTCATCAAATCGCGAAGCGCTGGCCCTGTTGTAGCCCAGGCGCACCCTCGCCCAAGCGATCAAATAGGGATCGCGCCGGCGCTCGGCATCGGCCAATGCCGCCCGGTAATACGCCTCAGTCTTGCTGAAGCTGCCCGCGATCTCGCCGAGGCGCAGCCGGAGGATGCATACCAGTTCGACGTCACGGGCGTTCAGAGCGCCCTCCAGTGCCTCTTCGAAGAGCTTGCGCGCCTTGGCCGGCTCCGAGCGACGGAGAAGCCTTCCACGATCCGCCGTCCAGCGAGCGCGGAGATCGGCATTGGACGGAATCCCTGCCTTTTCCAGGAGAACACTCGCTTCCTTCGTGCGGCCCAGGCTGATGAGATCCTCGGCGGCGAGTAACCGGAATCTCCAGCCCGAATCGCCTTCCGGCCATCGACGCATATCCTCCTGGGCTTGGGCTAGCGAGAGGGCGAAATCCCCGGCGCGCATTGCGGATCTTGCCTTCAGAAACGCACCGCCGACAAGCCTGTCCCGGCTGGTGCAGCCGGACGGCCACAGGAATTGGGACACCAGCAGGCAGAGAACTAACTGCCGCCGGGGTCTCCGTCGCCCTGACCGTTGCCGCCGGTTCCACCTCCCGAAGGAGGGCTGCTGAACGCCATGCGCAGCATCGCGATCCCCTC
>DATKFU010000181.1:0-3822 GCA_035511215.1 Bryobacteraceae bacterium
CACCGGCGAAGATGGCTACGAAATCTACGTCGCTCCCGCCGAAGCCCCGCGCCTGTGGCACGAAGTCCTGGACGCCGGCCGGGAATTCGGCATCAAACCCTGCGGCCTGGGCGCGCGCAATACGCTGCGCCTGGAAGCTAAGATGGCGCTCTACGGCCACGAAATCCACGCCTCCATTACGCCGTGGGAGGCCGGCCTGGGCTGGATTGTGAAGCTCGACAAAGGCGATTTCGTGGGCCGCGCCGCGCTGGCGAAGCAAAAGGAACACGGCATCCAGCGCAAGCTTATCGGATTCGAGATGTGCGGCCGCGGCATCGGCCGCGACGGTTACGAAGTGCTGGTGGATGGCGCGCCGGCCGGTTGGGTAACCAGCGGATCGCCCGCCCCCGCCCTGAATAAGAACATCGGTCTTTGCTATTTGCCCGTGGCGGAGGCGCACGTTGGCCGCGCCATTGAAGTTGTCATTCGCAGCCAGCCGGTGGCCGCAGTCACCGTGGAGACGCCATTCTACAAGCGAGCCAAATAATGTATCCCGAAGATTACCGCTACACCAAGGAACACGAGTGGGTGCACGTGGAAGGCGATACGGGCACTATCGGCATTACGGATCACGCCCAGCACGAACTGGGCGATATCGTCTACGTGGACTTCAAGTATGGTAGAGAAACGCTGAAGCCCGGGCAACACGTCGACCAGGGGAAAACCATCGGCTCGGTGGAGTCGGTGAAAGCCGTATCGGACATCTATTCTCCTGTCTCGGGCGAGGTCGTCGATCTCAACCATACGCTGGCCGACGCGCCCGAAAAGCTGAACGACGACCCGCACGGCGAGGCATGGCTGGTGAAGGTCCGTCTGAGCAATACCGGCGAGTTGGCGAATCTACTTTCCGCGGCCGAGTATCAAACCTATATAGGAGCGGAAAAATAAAGTTTGCGCTATCTTCCGAAGTCTGATTCCGAGCGCCGCGAAATGCTGGAAGCCTGCGGCGTGGAAAAGCCTGAAGATCTGTTCACCCATCTTCCGGAGGCCGTCCGGCTGAAGCGGCCGCTGCAGCTTCCCCCGGGCATTTCCGAATACGAAATTGTCGATTATTTCCGGCGGCGCGGCGACCAGAACGCCAACGGCTACGCCAGTTTCCTGGGCGCGGGCGTCTACGGGCATTACCGTCCGGTGCTGGTGGATACGGTGGTCGCGCGCGGCGAGTTCCTCACGTCGTACACGCCTTACCAGGCGGAGATGGCGCAAGGCACTCTCACCACCATCTTCGAATTCCAGACCATGATCTGCCAGCTCACCGGCATGGATGTGGCCAATGCTTCCATGTACGATGGCTCGACCGGACTGGCGGAGGCGGCCCTGATGGCCGCGCGCCTGACCAGCAAAGGCGGACTGCTGGTGGCGCGCAGCGTGCACCCGGAGTATCAGGAGGTGCTGCACACTTACGCCAAGAATCAGGGCATGCCGATTACGGAATTCGAATACGATGCCGAAACCGGCGCCGCGGACCTTGACGATATGGAGCGTAAGCTCAACGATCTGACGGCGGCCGTGATCGTGCAATCGCCCAATTTCTTCGGAGTGGTGGAGGATGTGAAGCGCGCCGCTGAAATCGCCCACCGGCGCGGGGCGCTGCTGGTGATGGGTTTCGCCGAGGCAGTTTCGCTCGGTATATTGGAGCCGCCCAAGGCCGATATCATCGCCGGCGAGTTGCAATCGTTCGCCATCTCGCCAAGTTACGGCGGACCGTACGCGGGCATCATCGCCACGCGGGAAAAATTCGCCCGCCAGATGCCGGGCCGGCTGGTCGGCGAGACCACGGACACGCACGGCAACCGCGCGTTTTGCCTGACCCTGGCCACCCGCGAGCAGCACATCCGCCGCGAAAAGGCCACCTCCAACATCTGCACCAACCAGGCTCTGATCGCACTGATGGCCACTGTCTTCATGAGCGTTTACGGCAAAGAGGGTTTGCGTGAACTGGCGGAGCAGAACCTGGCCAAGGCGCACTATCTGGCGAGCAGGCTGACGCCGCGATTCTCCGGGCCGTTCTTCAATGAGTTCGTGGTTTCGACCGGCGATCGCTCCCCGGAGGAAATCAACGCCGCGCTGCTTGACCGGAAAATCATAGGAGGCCTGCCGCTGGGCCGCTTCTATCCGGAACTGTCCGACGCGATGCTGCTTTGCGCCACCGAAATGTCCCACCGCGAAGACATGGATATTGTGGGGCAGGCTCTTCAGCCTGCGCGGAGCTCCCAGCCCCGCTCCCCGGAGATCCTAAATGTCCATTAAAAAGGTACGCTCCCACATCTCCCCGAACGAAGCGCTCCTGTTCGAGCGCAGCTCCCCCGGCAAGAAAGCCTACCAATTGCCCGCGCTGGATGTCCCCGCCGTAGACCCGCGCACCGCGCTCGGCGAACAAAATGTGCGCGCCGGAATCGAGGGCTTTCCGGAAGTCAGCGAAGTGGAGGTGATCCGCCACTTCACGCGCCTCTCCACCTGGAACTACGCCATCGACTACGGCATGTATCCGCTGGGCTCCTGCACTATGAAGTACAACCCCCGCGTCAACGAGCTGGTGGCGCGCACGGAAGGCCTCGCCTGGGCACACCCCTATCAACCGGAATCGCTTTCGCAGGGCGTCATGGAAATCATGGCGCATCTCGAATCCGCGCTGCTCGAAATCACAGGCATGGACGCCGTCACGCTGCAACCCGCGGCCGGAGCGCAGGGCGAATTGACCGGCATCCTGCTCATCCGCGCGCTGCTCGCACAGCGCGGCAATCCGCGCAAGAAAATCCTGATTCCGGATTCCGCGCACGGCACCAACCCCGCTACGGCCGCTATCGCCGGTTACGTGGTCGAGAACATCCGGTCCGATGAGCACGGCCTGCTGGATCTCGCCGCGCTGGAAAAATCCGTCACGGAGGATGTGGCCGGACTGATGGTCACCAACCCCAACACGCTGGGCGTCTTTGAATCGCGCATTATAGCGGCCGCCGAAGTCCTGCACCGCAAAGGCGCGTTGCTCTACATGGATGGCGCCAACATGAACGCGCTGGTGGGCATCGCGCGCCCCGGCGATTTCGGCGTGGACGTGATGCATCTGAATCTGCATAAGACCTTCTCCACTCCGCATGGCGGCGGCGGTCCGGGCGGCGGTCCCGTGGCGGTGAAGAAGGAACTCGAGCCGTTCCTGCCCGTGCCGCGCTTGAAGCGCGCCGGCGAGCGCTGGAGTTTCGACTACGATCGCCCCCTGTCCATCGGCAAAGTGAAAGCGTTCTACGGCAACTTCGGCGTGCTGGTGCGCGCGCTGGCCTACATCCTGGCGCACGGCGGCAACGGATTGCGCGCCGCCACCATGGATGCCGTGCTCAACGCCAACTATATCCGCAAGAAGCTGGAACCGTTCTTCGACCTGCCCTACACGCTGCCCAACATGCACGAAGTGGTTTTCAGCGACGAGCGCCAGGCGCGCCAGGGCGTGCGCACGGGCGATATCGCCAAGCGCCTGATCGATTATGGATTCCATCCGTACACCGTCAGCTTCCCGTTGATCGTGCGCGGCGCCATGATGATCGAGCCCACCGAAACCGAAAGCAAGATCGAAATCGACCTGTTCATCGATGCCTTGATTTGCATCGCCAAAGAGATCCAAACCAAGCCTGAGACGGTGAAGACCGCGCCCCACTCTACCCGCACCAGCCGCGTCGATGAGGTCAAGGCCGCGCGCCGGCCGATTTTGAAATGGGAACCGCTGCCCGACCCGGTTATGCCGTAACCATCGCGCTAATTGTGGCGGTGGTGCTGCTCATCCGCCCCCCC
>DATKFU010000182.1:0-16791 GCA_035511215.1 Bryobacteraceae bacterium
GGGGGGCAAGTCCACCCGCGTTGCCGGCGGCGCGGAGACCGGCACGCCCGCTTCCGGCACGTCGAAGCGAATAGACGACTCGGCGCTGTATTCGTGGCAGTGCGAGAATGCGATGTCGTTCAGGCGCACCTCGCCAGAGAACAACATCAGCACCATTTTGGCGTCTTGCGGCAGCAGTACGTCGGAATTGCCGATGCGCATGCGCGCGTAGTCGATGTCGGTCACGGCGCGTTCAAGGCCGAGCGCCGCCGGTATTTCGTCCGCCCGGACCTCCATACGAACCAGTTCCAGGGAGGCGGGGTCGATCCAGAACGAACCCGCGATGCCGACCGTGGCCGAGGCGCCATTGGCTGTGATGCGGTATCCGCTCCACACCTGCGGAACCCGGAAATCGAAGCGCGCCAGCGGGCGTCCCGACATTTCTTCGTCCCCGTAATACCGGATGGTGGTCGCCGTGTTCAGGAAAACGGTGCGGGCAAATAGGGCAAAAACGCCGGTGCCCATCAGTCCGCCGCTCACAAAGGAGGACGGGTCTGCGTCTTCAAACCGCCGCGCGCCCGGCCACGCCAACAGTTCCTTATTTCCCATGCTGGAAACGGTGGAAACCTCCAGCAGCACGGTGTCGAGGGGCGTGAAGGCATTCGCGTGCCGGCCTCGGGCCAACCGCTGGATGGTTTCGAGGCACGTGTAATTGAGAACCTGCGACAGGGCCTGCCGCATCCGCTCCTTGGAGCGCGCCAGCAGCAGCACCTCGTACGGCAAATCGTCCTGCGCGGCGGCCACCGATCCGGCCCAAACCAACAGCACGATGCCGCGGAGCCTCCAGCGCATGCACCGATGATATCGCCTTGGAATCGCCGGTGCCAGCCGATCTCCCACGGCCGATCGACAAGGGCGCGGCCGGCCTACAGCTACCGCACCACCCTCTGCTCCAGCGCCCTCCGCAACGCCTCGGTTAGATCGGTAGGTTCGTAAGGCTTCTTCAGAAAGCCCGCCAGCCCTTTGCCGGCGAAGCGCGCGACCACTTCCTGCTCGCTATATCCGCTCGAAAGAATGATGGGAACTTCCGCCCGGATGCGCAGCAACTCGGCCGCGGCTTCTTCTCCATTCATCACCGGCATGGTCAGATCGAGCACCACGGCCGCCACTTCCGCGGCATGCCGCTCGAAAACGCGAATGGCTTCGCCGCCATCGCACGCGGTCAGCACCTTAAAGCCGGAGCTCTCCAGAATCGCGCCCGCCAGGCTGCGCATGCCCGATTCGTCATCCACCACCAGAACCGTTCCGCGGCTCGGCCCGGACCGAACGCTCGCAGGACCTTCCGCGCGTTCCTCGTCTTTCTTGTCCGTGCCGGGAAACAACAACCGGAAGGCGGAGCCGAGGCCCGGCTGGCTGGATACCTTGAGTGCACCGTGATGCGCGCGCACGATGCCGATCACCGCGGCCAGCCCCAGCCCTCGCCCGGTGAATTTAGTGGTGAAGAATGGATCGAAAATCTGCCCCTGCGTTTCCAGGCTCATGCCGCATCCCGTGTCCGACACCTCCAGATACACGTAGCGGCCCACGGGTAGATGGTCGTCGAAATACGTGCCGGAGAGATAGGCCCGGTTGGCGTCCATTACGCCGGTCGAAAGTTCGATCGTCCCGCCCCCCTCGCCAATGGCTTCCGCCGCATTGTTGATGAGGTTCATCGCGATCCGCCGGATCTGGGTGGGGTCTGCTTCGATGGCCGGCAGATCGACCTGCAGATTGAGTTGGATCGCCGTCTTTTTGGGGATGACCGTCTGCAGCAAATGCGCGGTTTCCTCCGCCACCCGCGACAGGTCCACGGATTCCAACGTGAACCGCCCTTTGCCCGAATATGCCAGCATCTGGTTGGTCAATTCCGCCGCCCGGCCGGTGGCTGTCTCGATCTCGGCCAGATGCTCCACCGCCGCGGAAGCTGGCGGCAGGTCCAACAGGGCGATCCGCGCATTGCCCAAAATGATGGTGAGCAGATTGTTGAAATCGTGCGCCAGGCCTCCGGCCAGAATACCGAGGCTTTGCAGACGCCGTGCATGCTGCACCTGCGCTTCCAGCTTCCGGGTCTCCTCCTCCGCCCGCTTCCGGTCGCTGATGTCCGCCACCGTCCCCACGCAACCGGTGACCTCTCCCCCCGATCCTCGTTCAGCGGCTAAGTGAGTCAGGGCCCAGACCGTGGAACCGTCCCGCCGTACGATGCTGTGCTCCAGGGAGCCGGGTCCGCCGCCCGCTACGACCTTTCGCCATTCCGCCGCCAGCCGGACCCGGTCGTCAGGTTCCAGGATCCGGTCCCATTGGCCCTGCCCCGCTTCCTCCAGGCCGATGCCGCAAATCTCGCAGGCGCGCTCGTTCAAGTACAGGCAGCGCCCGGCAGTGTCCGTGCGAAAGATACCCACCGGCGCCAGATCCGTCAGAACCTGATAATGTTGTTCCGATTGCCGCAGCGCTTCGTTGGTGCGCGAGAGCTCGGCGGTGCGCTCCGCCACCCGTATCGCCAGTTCGTCGCGCGCGATCCGCAGCGCCTCCCGATCCCGCTTGGCTTCCGTGATATCCACGCAAGAGCCGATGTGGCCGGCGAATTCGCCGGCGGAATTGAAACGCGGCGCACCGGTGTCCAGAATCCAACGGTATTCGCCGTCGGCGCGGCGTATGCGATATTCGGCCTGGAAGCTTTCCCGCCGGGCTACGGCCCTGGTGAAATTCGCCAGGCAGCGTTCCCGGTCTTCGGGGTGAAAGCCTTCCACCCAGCCGGCGCCGAGTTCCGTTTCGAGTGTCCGGCCCGAAAAATCCAACCAGCCCTTATTGACAAATACGCACCGGCCTTCGGTGTCGCACATCCAAATGAATACAGGCGCCGTATCGGCCATGCTGCGAAAGCGGCGTTCGTTCTTCTTGAGCGCCTCTTCGGCGCGCACCCGCTCGGTGATGTCTTGGGCGTGGCCCAGCACGCGCGGCGGCGTGCCCGGCTCCTCATACAGAACGTTCCGGTATAGCCAGATGCGTTCGGTTCCATCCCGCGCGACTAAACGCATCAACCCCGAGTCGCTGCCATTGCGGCGGATGCGATCCAGATAGGCGTCGAACAGCGGCCGGACCGCCGGCGCCAGAAAGCTATTCAAATTCGCGCCAGCGCCTTCTTCGGGACGGAAACCGAGTGACTGGGCCGCCGCCGGATTGACGATCGACAAGACGCCGTCCAGGTCGTGAATACACATCAGGCCCAGGCTGTCTTCGAACATCTCACGGTAGAGCCGCTGGTCCCGGCGCAGTTCCGCAATCCTGCGGCGCGCGTCCGCCAGTTCGCCGGCTTGCGCTGGTTCCGTGCCGCCTGTCTCCGCGTTTGTCTCAGGCATGGGCGCCGCGTCTGGAAATTACCTCGACTTGCCCAAAAATCGATGTAATTTCCCGCACATTCGTGTTGGTTTATTAAGCCTAACGCAATTGCGGGACACAGGCAACCGGAATTCACCCACCCACCCGCGCCCGCCGCGCTCGCTATCCTGCTACGCTACTGGTCTCGAAAGGATGTAATCGCCATCATGAGAGATAAGCTCTATCCGGAAGTCCGCGCGCTGCTGGAGGCAAGCGAAGCGGAGGGTGCGCCGGCCGTCGAGACGCTTTCGCCGGCGGAGGCGCGCCAGGCGGCTATCGATGCCTTGAAAGCCACCGCCAGCCAGCCCGAGGCCATCGGCCGCGTCGAGGATCTCCGGATTCCGCATCCGGAGCGGCCCATCCCGGTTCGCATTTTCACGCCCGCGGCCGAGGGCCCGTTTCCCTGCCTTGTGTACTTCCACGGCGGTGGATGGGTTCTCTGCGATCTGGATACGCACGAAGCCGTCTGCCGGGCAATTGCCCGCCGGGCCGCGGCCGTCGTGGTGGCGGTGGATTACGCTCTCTCGCCTGAATATAAGTTTCCCGCCGCGGTCGAGGATTGCTACGCTGCCATTCAGTGGGTCGCCGCGAACGCCGCGCGCCTGGGCGTCGACCCGAGCCGCATTGCGGTGGGTGGCGACAGCGCCGGCGGCAACCTGGCCACGGTCATGTGTCTGAAGGCCCGCGACGAAGGCGGTCCGCCGCTCGCCTTGCAGGTGCTGGTCTATCCGGTGACGAACCTGGCGTCCTTCGATACGCCTTCTTACCGGGAATTTGCCGAAGGCTACTATCTGACCCGCGCCGAGATGGAATGGTTTCGCGGCCACTATCTGGCGCGTGCCGGGGATGCCCAAAACCCCTACGCGTCGCCACTGCTGGCGCCGGACCTGCGCGGCTTGCCTCCGGCCCTGGTGATCACGGCCGAGTGCGACACGCTGCGCGACGAGGGCGAAGCTTACGCCCGGCGCCTGGCCGAGGCGGGAGTCGAAGCGGCTTGCACCCGTTACGGCGGCATGATCCACCCGTTTTTCTCCCTGGGAGGCGCTCTCAGCCAAGGCCGCCGCGCTATCGAGCAGGTGGCCGCCGCCGTCCGTGAATGTGGCGCGCGCTCTTAGCGTGCGCAATGCCCTTCGCCCTGCTAAAATTGTGACTCTTCCAGGAAAACTGTTCAGGCACCCATGGCATACGATATCCTTCTGGTGGACGATCACAAGATGATGCGCGACGGCCTCCGCGCCATTCTGGAGCGTACCGCCGAATTCCGCGTGGTCGGCGAGGCCGGAAGCGGCACCGAGGCTGTCCAGTTCTGCAGGAAATCGCATCCCGACCTGGTGGTCATGGATATCGGGCTGCCTGGCTTGAACGGCATCGAAGCCACTATGGAGGTCCTGCGCCACTCGCCCCAAACCCGCGTGGTCATCCTCACCATATACGACGATGAGAATTCGGTCGTAAGCGCCATTCGCTCAGGCGCGCGTGCCTTCGTGCTCAAGCGGGCCTCGTCGGCGGATCTGATCGACGCTCTCCGCATCGTGGCCCGCGGCGGGTCGTACCTTAGTTCCCAGGTGTCCGACAGCCTGCTGACCCGCATCCGCAACGGCGATCTGAGCACCGCCACCAGCCAGGCCCCCCTGAACACACTCTCGCCGCGTGAGTTGCAGGTGCTGCGCCTGGTGGCCGAGGGCAAGACCAGCAAAGACATCGCCGTGCTGCTCGATCTGGGCCTGCAAACCGTGCGCGGTTACCGCAAGATGCTGATGAAGAAGCTAGGCGTCAACAACGTGGCCGGCGTCACCCAGACCGCTTTGGCGGCCGGCTTGATGCACTGGAACAAACCGCATGCAAACTCCGTGGGGTGATTTGCGCGTCTGCGACGCGCACGTCCACTTTTTCTCTCCCGCATTTTTCGCCCGGCTGGCGGCCGAAATCCGGCAGCCCCCGCAGGACATGCAGGAATTGAGCCGGACGCTCGAATGGCGCATCCCCACAAGTTGCGAAGATCTCGCGGCAGACTGGAAACAAGAGCTCGACAAATATAGCGTGGCGAAGGCCGCGCTCATCGCCAGCGTTCCAGGAGACCAGGCTTCGGTGGCCGCGGCCGTGCGTCTCCACCCCGACCGCTACTGGGGTTTCTTCATGGCCAATCCCGCAGCCCCGCCTGGCAGCCCTGGTGGCGTCGAGGGCGTACAAGAAGCGATAGCCGGCGGCTCGCTGCAAGGTGTCTGCCTGTTTCCTGCCATGCATCGTTACGCCGTTGGGGATTCGCGCGTGCGCCCTGTCTTCGAAGCCGCCGCCGCGCACCCCGGCACCATCGTCTTCGTGCATTGCGGCGTCCTTACGGTGGGCGTGCGGCGGAAGCTGGGCCTCGCTTCGCCGTTCGACATGCGTTATTCGAATCCCATCGACCTGCATGCCGTTGCCCTGGAGTTCCCCCGCGTGAATTTCGTGGTCCCGCATTTCGGCGCTGGCTACTTTCGCGAGGCTCTCATGCTCTGCGATCTTTGCCCCAACGTCTACCTGGACACTTCCAGCAGCAACAGTTGGGTACGCTATCAGCCCGAGAAGCTCGATCTTAAAGGTGTCTTCCGCAAGGCGCTGGAGGTAGCCGGCCCGCGGCGGCTGTTATTCGGCTCGGATTCGTCGTTCTTTCCCCGCGGATGGTACGCGCGGATTCTTCAGACGCAGATACAGGCGCTCCGCGATATCGAGATCGCCGCGGAAGACGCCGGTCTGATTCTGGGCGGCAACCTGGAGCGGCTGTTGAACCGCGGCCGGCCCCATCCGCAACCGGACACTGTCCGAATCTGAACAGCACACCGTGACAAAATTACCACTACTACGTCAAAGTAATCGAAGGGATGATTGGAAGCTTCAGCAGAGCCGGAACTTATGGCGCAGGACGCTCCTGGCGCCGTCGGTGCCAGGTTGAGCCCCAAACTAGATGAAGCCAACCTGATCCGGGCCGTTCAGCGCGGCGATCAGGACGCTTTCGAACAGCTCGTCCGCGCTTACGACCAAAGTGTGCTCCGGCTCGCGGTGAACTTGCTGCGCTCCCAGGAAGACGCACGTGACGTCTTTCAGGAGGCTTTTCTGCGCGTGTTCCGCAGCATCGATTCGTTCCGGTTCGATTGCAGCTTCCATACTTGGCTCTACCGCATCGTGACGAACATTTGCCTGGACTATCTGCGCAAGCGCAAGGTGCGCAAGGAAGAGCCGGCCGTGGTCGATACGCCGGAGGGGCCTCTCGACCGCATGAACGATTTTGAAGAGGAAGCCGCGCACGCCGATCCCGAGCGCAACATGTGGAATCGCCAGCTCGGCCAGCGCATCGAAGGCGCCCTGGGCGGCCTTACCCCCCGCGAGCGCGTGGTTTTCGAACTGCGGCATTATCAAGGGTTGCGCCTCCGCAATATCGGCGAGATCCTGGGCACCAGTGAGGAAGCCGCTAAGAATTGTCTGTTCCGCGCCACCCAAAAAATGCGCGCGGAGTTGGGAGATTTTCAATGAACTGCGAATCCGTAACCAAAATCATTCCGCTGTATTTTTACGGCGAATTGCCGCCCGAGGAAGAAGATCGCCTCGAGCAGCATTTGGATGCCTGTGCGGCCTGCGCCCGCCAGGCGGAGTCGCAGCGGGCTTTGTCCGCCGCGCTCGACCGGCGCGAAATGCAGCCATCCGCCGCCCTGCTGGCCGAATGCCGGCACGACCTGATGCGCGCCGTCTACCGCCATGAAGCACCGGTCCGGCGGCCCGCCCAGTCCGCGGCGCCCTGGGACGGCGTGCGCCACGGTTTGCATACCGGTTTCAGCGCCTGGCTTCCCTCCCTGGGCCCCTGGCGCATGCCCCTGGGCGCCAGCGCCCTGCTGGCCCTCGGTTTCATAACGGCGCGGCTGACTGCGCCGGGCGCGGCCGGCCCGTTCAATCTCGCTTCGCTGACTCCCGATGTGATCTCCTCCATACGCTCCGTGCAGCCTGCGCACGATGGATCCCAGCCCGGCGAGGTGCAGATCGTGCTGGATGAAACCCGCCGCAGGGTAGTCTCCGGACAGTTGAACGACAGCAATATACAGCGTCTGATGCTGGCCGCTGCGCACGATGAAAACAATCCCGGCGTGCGTTGGGAATCGGTCGATCTCTTGAAAAGCCATTCGGATTCTTCGGCGGTCCGCGAGCTGCTGATCAATCGCGTCGCCGAAGACCCGAACCCTGGCGTGCGTTTGAAGGCGCTCGACGGATTGAAGACGTTCACCGCCGATCCGGAAGTGCGCAAGGTCCTGGCGCAGGTGCTGATGCATGACGATAACCCGGGCGTGCGCATTGCGGCCGTGGATGCGCTCACCGCGCACGCCGACGACAACATGGTGGGCTTTCTGCAGGGCGTCGTGCAGAAGGAAGACAACACCTACGTGCGCCGCCGCTGCGTGAAGGCTCTGCAGGATATGAATGCCTCGGTCGGAACGTTTTAAGTCATGACCAAACTCCGGCCTGCCATCTTCGTTGTGGTCATCGGCGTTTCCGGTTTTGGGAGCATCGCGCTCGCCGCCGAACCGTCCCTCACGCGCGACGGGAAGTATTGGGTTGAGGTGCGCTCGGGTTCGGAGCCCATGGCGCCCACGGCCCGCCTGCGCATCAATTCGCGCGGCCCAGTTACCCTCAATGGCACGCCCGGTGCGGAGCTGTCATATGCCTTGAAGATACGCGTGAAGGCCGCGAGTGAAGCCGAGGCGCGGCTGCTGGCCAACCGCTTCGGCGTACGCGTCGCAAAACAAGGCGCCAATGCAGTGTACCTGGTTGTCCAGCGCGGCGATGGCATGGCGGATTTGCAGGTGAAGTTGCCGCGCACTGCACCCGAAACCACTATCGCCACCAGCGAGGGCGCCATCGCCTTCTACGATCTGGATGGCGGGGTGCAAGCGGAAACCGGTGGCGGGGCCGTTACCGCGGACCGCGTCAAGGGTAACATCGTGGTGCGAACCGCGGGCGGCGATATTACACTCGGCACCGTGGGCGGAAATGCCAAGTGCACTACGGCCGGAGGCAAGATTACCGCCAGCATGGTGCATGGCGAAGCCACCTTCGAAACCGGTGGCGGCGACATCTCCGCGCAGGAAATACAGGGGCTGGTTCACGCCGCCACGATGGCAGGGAGCATCCGTATTTACAATGCCGGCTCCGCGGTGATTGCCTCTACCGGCGGCGGCCCCATCGATGTGGGGCAGGCGCATGGCGTGGTCACCGCCCGGAACTCGGGTGGACCGGTAAAGGTCGGCTCGGCCGAAGGCGTGAGCTGCGAAAACGCCGGCGGCGGCGTGAATCTCGACAATATTTCCGGCAGCGTGCGGGTCTCGACAGCCGTCGGCAGCATCATCGCCAGCCTGCTGGCGGGCAAGCCCATGTCCGATTCTTTTCTCTCCACCGGCAGCGGTGACATTACCGTGATCATCCCGTCTAATTTGGGTGTGACCATCCGGGCGCAGAACGAATTGGCCGGCAATATCCGCCGAATCATATCCGAATTTCCCGGAATATCGGTGCGGGTCGAAGGCGGGCAGGTAGTCGCCGAAGGGCCGGTCAACGGCGGCGGGCCGATCCTGCGGATCTCCGGCACCGGCGGCACCATATTTATCAAACGCCAGCGTTAGCCAAGATGGAGAGAACTTTATGAATCGCGCTATCCACACATCGCTATGTTTCACTGTTATGGGCCTGACGGCGGCTTCCTGCTCGTTCGCGCAGGATCCGGCGCCGCGCGCCCGTACGGCCACCAACCGGTCGTTCGGCATCCACATAAACAGGAACAGTTATCTTGGCATCGGTGTGGCCGAAATCGACTCCGAGCGGGCCAAGGCGCTGAACCTCAAAGAGGTGCATGGCGTCGAAGTGAAGAGCGTCGACCATGACAGTCCGGCCGCCAAGGCCGGCCTCAAAGAATCCGACGTGGTGCTGGAGTACAACGGCCAGCGCATCGAAGGCGCCGAGCAGTTCATCCGCCTGGTGCGTGAGACGCCCGTCGATCGCCAGGTGAAATTGCTCGTCTGGCGCAATGGCGGCGACGTGACGGTCACGGCCACCATCGGCCACCGCATGGAACAGTACTCCCTGCGCAGCGGCGACGGTGACGACGGCGATCTCACGGTCGAAATTCCGGCCATGCCGGCCATGCCACCGATGCCGCCCATGCCTGAAATTCCCCCCATGCCCGAGATCTCGGTGCGCACCTACGGCTCCGCGCGCACCGGCATGTTGGGTATCGACTGCGAGTCTTTGGGCTCGCAACTGGCCGGTTTCTTCGGCGTCAAGGACGGCGTGCTGGTGCGCGCGGTCGCCAAGGATTCCGCCGCCGAAAAAGCAGGCATGCGCGCCGGAGACGTCGTTGTGAAAGTGGACGGCGAAGCGGTCACCGGCGTTCACGAGATCACCAGCCTGGCGCGCGCCGCGCGCAGTAAGCGGACCTTCCCTGTGGTGGTCGTGCGCGATAAGAAAGAAGTGACGCTTAACGTAACCGTCGAATCCCCCCGGCCGTAGCGGCTTCCTCACTTGCGCTAAAATAGGGGTTCCCCTCCCCAATGCGCGATGAAGCTTGCGTCGGCCCTATCGTCCCACTTCGAAAATGAGATCCGCGCACGCGGCGCCAGCTACTATCGGTTGGGCGCGGTGCGCATTAAGCGGGGCAACGCAACAGGAGTCGAAGCCGGGGTCCGCGGCTCGCGCGTTTACGACGTCGAGATCGTTTGGAACGGCGGCCGGCTCACTCTGTATTGCGACTGTCCCTACTACGAAGACGTCGGCGCATGTAAGCACATCTGGGCGACCATTCTGGCGGCGGACGCGCAGAATTATTTCACGGCCATCACCCGGATCGGCCCCAAGGATATCTCATTCGACGAGACGGCCAACGGTAGCGACACCGACGATGCCGAGAATGGCGACGCCGGCGATTCTGACGAAGATCCCCCCTACTACGCGCGGCTCACCAATCCACCTCCCATCTTCAGGCCGCAGCCCCAGATAGCGCCGCCTGCCTGGCGGCAGCGCCTCAGCGAAATCGTACCGGCTGGGTCGCTAGCGCACTCGCCCTGGCCCGCGCAGCGCGAGCTGCTCTACATCATCGACGCGGCGGGCAGCGCGGTGCGCGGCTCTCTGATTCTGGAATTGAAGACGCGCGAGCCCAAGCTCAAGGGCGGATGGAAGAAGCCCGCGGTTCCGCAGATCAGCCGGGCAGTCTTATCCATGCTGCCCAACCCCGTGGACCGTCACCTCCTGGGGCTGCTCTCCGGCAGCGCTATGAACTCGGACTGGATGTCTTACAGTTCGTATGAATCGATCGGGGCGGGCTTTCGTTTGCGGCACCCATTCGCCGCCACCGTGATGCCGGAGATCGTGCGCACGGGACGCTGCCTGCTGCAGTTGAACAGCGCCGACCAGGAGTCGCAGCCGCTTACCTGGGACGAGGGCGAGCCTTGGCGATTCGTTCTCCGCCTGCTGCCCCAGGAAGGCCACAAGTGGGCGCTCGCCGGGTTTCTGCGCCGCGGCGATGAAGAGATGGATCTGCTGACGCCGCTGCTGCTCGCCGAGGGTTTGGTATTCACCCGCGATCGCGCCGCGCCGCTCGAAGAGGGCGCGCCAGCCGAATGGATCTCCGCGCTTCGCAGATTGCGGCATATCGACGCGCCCGAAGGCGACCTGGGCCAGATGCTGGCGGCGCTGCTCGAACATCCGCTCGCCGCGCGCCTGGAGGTACCCGAGGAATTGCGCTTCGAAGAAGTGCGGCCTGTACCCCGGCCCTGCCTCACGTTTCGCACAACCAAACGCCACGAGTGGGAGCAAGAGCGCCTGATTGCCGGGCTCTCGTTCGATTACGATGGCCGGCGTGTGCCCGAAACGCTCTCCAGCCGCGGCGTGTACGACCCCGCCAAACGGCGGTTCGTGGTGCGCGACCAACAGGTCGAATCGGCCGCTAAGGCGATGCTTTACCAACTTGGCATGGAAGATCTTCCGCCGGATTACCGGGGCGAGGCATCCTCGCTGCGATTGGCGCCCAAGAAACTGCCGGCGGTGGCGCACGCTTGTCTTACAGCCGGCTGGCACGTGGAAGCCGAAGGCAAGATTTTCCGCCGCCCCGGCGCCATGCGCGTGGGAGTCTCTTCGGGGGTCGACTGGTTCGAACTGCATGGCGACGTGGACTACGGCGGCGCCACCGCTAAGCTGCCCGCTCTGCTGGCCGCGTTGCGCCGCGGCGAAAACATGGTGCGCCTGGACGACGGCACCTACGGACTGCTGCCGGAGGAATGGCTGACCCGCTTCGGTCCCATTGCCGGCCTGGGTACCGCCGAGGCCGACCATCTCCGTTTCCGCCGGAACCAGGCGGGGCTGCTGGATGCGCTGCTGGCCACCCAACCCGAAGTCAGCTGCGATGCGACCTTTGCCCGCGTGCGCGACGAGTTGCACAGCTTTCGAGGCATCCACGCGGGCGAGCAACCCCTGGGCTTCGTGGGGCAGTTGCGTGACTATCAGCGGGACGGCGTGGGCTGGATGGACTTTCTGCGCCGCTTCAGTTTCGGCGGCTGCCTGGCCGACGACATGGGCGTGGGCAAGACCGCCCAGGTGCTGGCGCTGCTCGAAGCCCGCCGCGCGTCGAGCGAAAGCCCCGGGCCGTCGCTGGTGGTGGTTCCGAAATCGCTGGTGTTCAACTGGAAGCAGGAGGCGGCCCGCTTCACGCCCCGTTTGCGGGTGCTCGACCATACCGGACTGGCACGCGACATTCATAGTTTCTCCGATTACGACTTAGTGCTGACGACCTACGGGACGCTGCGCCGGGATGCCGCGGAATTCAAGGACATCGAATTCGATTATGTCGTGCTCGACGAAGCCCAGGCCATCAAGAATCCCGGCACCGAGTCCGCCAAAGCCGCGCGCCTGTTGCGCGGACGCAACCGGTTGGCGCTGAGCGGCACGCCCGTGGAGAATCATCTGGGCGAGCTCTGGAGCATCTTCGAATTTCTCAATCCCGGCATGCTGGGCGCGGCCAGCGTATTCAAGCTGGCCGGCGGCGCCGCGCGCAATCCCACGGAAGAAACGCGCACGCTGCTGGCGCACGCGCTGCGCCCATTCATTCTGCGGCGCACCAAGGAGCAGGTGGCGCGCGAGCTTCCGGCCAAAAACGAGCAGACCATTTTCTGCGAAATGGAAGCCACCCAGCGCAAGCTCTATAACGAACTGCGCCTGCACTACCGCAATTCGCTGCTGCAGACGGTGGCCGCGAACGGACTGGCGAAGTCCAAGATCCAGGTGCTGGAGGCTTTGCTGCGATTGCGCCAGGCGGCCTGCCATCCGGCCCTGATCGACCCCAAGCGCCGCGGCGAGGCCAGCGCGAAACTGGATGTGCTGATCGATCGCCTGGAAGAAATCGTGGCGGAGGGTCACAAAGCGCTGGTCTTTTCGCAATTCACCAGCCTGCTGGCGCTGGTAAAGGAGCGCCTGGACGCATCCGCGATGGTTTACGAGTACCTGGATGGCTCGACGCGCAACCGGCAGCAGTGCGTGGAGCGCTTCCAGAACGATCCGGACTGCCCCCTGTTCCTGATCAGCCTGAAGGCCGGCGGCCTGGGCCTGAACCTGACCGCCGCCGAATATGTCTTTCTGCTCGACCCGTGGTGGAACCCCGCGGTGGAAGCGCAAGCCGTGGACCGGGCGCACCGCATCGGCCAGACGCACCAGGTCTTCGCCTACCGGCTGATCGCGCGCGATACGGTCGAAGAGAAGATTCTGCAACTGCAGAGCAGGAAGCGCGATTTGGCTGCCGCGATTATCGGCGAAGATAACAGCCTGATCCGCGACTTAAAGCGCGAGGATCTGGAGTTACTGCTGTCTTAGCCAAGGCAGGCGGCAGTTACTGGCAATCAGGTACGTCGGCATAGCTTACACAGCCTGAGCTTTGGTTTCCAATGGTCCAGATTGCGGAAGTGTCGCCCTTATCGGGATGATGACTAAACCAGAAGATCCAACCTCCCGAGCCGGTGAGAGTTCCAAGATCATTTAGATTGTCTTGAGAAGCCGGATTACACTTCGTGCTGCCTAAATATAGCGTGGCCTCCAGCGGCAACTGCGAGGGCGGCGCCGGAACATTCACGCTGAACGCCATGCCCTGACAGGCGCCGTCACAAACCGCCTTTGGAAAATGTTTCAGCCAGCAGGCTCCCTGCCAGGTCACTTGCAAACCCTCCGGTACCGGCGGCGGATTCGGTTCATACTGACCCACTTCCACTGTTTGAGAAGAGCTGACATTGCCGCCGGCGCCGCTGGCCTCAAGCACGTAGTTTGTGGTGGAAGCCGGGTTGAATATAACAGTAGCTGCGCACTCGCCATCGGTGCAATTGGCTATAACTCCGCCAACGGTGGCGGACGTGGCGCCAGTTATCGAAAAGGTGACGATCGCCGCCTGGCCGGGAAGGGTGGATGCCGGAGCCACGGTAAAGAAGTTGATGACGGGTGATTGTTGCGCGGCCAGCCGGAAGCCGGCGGCGAACAAGGCCGTAGTAGCGGTAATAAGCAGGGAACAGCGCATGGTTGGCACTCACTCCGATTCAATGCGCATCCCGTAAAAGCTGCGGTAGACGAAGGTCACAGAGACGAGGAAGAAGACCGCGCCTAGTACGGTCGAGAGCGTATTGCCCTGCTTGTTGTTCAACGACACGGCCAGCTCGACGGCCAGCAATCCGAACAGCGTGGTGAACTTGATGATGGGATTCAGCGCCACCGAACTGGTGTCTTTGAGCGGATCGCCGACCGTGTCGCCAACTACCGTGGCGGCATGCAGTTCGGTGCCTTTCATGTTCAACTCGGTCTCGACGATTTTCTTGGCGTTGTCCATGGCGCCTCCGGCGTCGGCCATGAAGATGGCCTGGAACAAGCCGAATATGGCGATCGAGATCAGGTAGCCGATGAAGTAGAAAGGCTCGAAGAAGGCGAAAGCCAGCGTGGCGAAGAACACGGCGATAAAGATGTTGAGCATGCCCTTTTGCGCGTACCGCGTGCAGATTTCCACCACCTTCTTGGAGTCGGATACGGAGGCCTTTTCGGCGCTCTCGAGCTTGATATGCTCCTTGATGAATTTCACCGCGCGATATGCTCCGGTAGTGACCGCCTGCATGGAAGCGCCGGTGAACCAATAAATGACCGCGCCGCCCGCGATCAGACCCAACAGGAAGGGCGGGTATAGAATCGACAGGTGGTCGATGTTAGTCGTGAGACCGTTAGTGAGGGCGACGATGATGGAGAAGATCATAGTAGTTGCGCCCACGACCGCGGTGCCGATCAATACGGGCTTGGAAGTCGCCTTAAAGGTATTGCCGGCGCCGTCGTTCTCCTCCAGATTCTCCTTGCCCTTCGCAAAGTTCGGCTTGAATCCGAAATCGCGCTGGATCTCGGCTTCGATGCCCGGCAGGGTCTCGATGGTGGAAAGTTCGAACACGGACTGGGCGTTATCGGTCACCGGACCGTAGCTATCTACCGCAATAGTTACCGGACCCATACCGAGGAAGCCGAAGGCCACCAGTCCGAAGGCAAAAACGGCCGGCGCCACCATCAGGCTGGCGAGGCCCAGGGTGCTGACTCCGTAGGCGATGCTCATCAGGCCGAGGATGGAGAAACCCAGCCAGTAGGCGCTGAAGTCGCCGGCCACGAGACCGGATAAGATGCACAACGATGCACCGCCTTCGCGCGCGGAATTGACGATCTCGCGCACGTGCCTGGATTGGGTGGACGTAAACGCCTTCACGCCTTCGGGGATAACCGCGCCGGCCAAGGTGCCGCAGGTGATGACGGTGGAGAGCTTCCACCACAAGCTGGTGTCGCCGTTCAAGACCGGAATGATGAAGTAGCTGATCAGGTAAGTAAGGGCCACGGAGACGAGCGAGGTGAGCCACACGAGCGAGGTGAGCGGCGCTTCGAAGTTGAATTTGTCGGCATTGCCGTACTTGGCTTTGGCGACGAGACCGTTGATGAAGTAACTGACCGCGGAAGAGACGATCATCATCACGCGCATGACGAAGATCCAAACCAGCAGGCGCACCTGCATCTCGGGCTGCTTGACGGCCAGCAGGATAAAGGTGATCAAGGCGACGCCAGTGACGCCGTAGGTCTCGAAGCCGTCGGCCGATGGTCCGACGGAGTCGCCCGCGTTGTCGCCGGTGCAATCCGCGATTACGCCGGGGTTGCGCACGTCGTCTTCCTTGATCTTGAAGACGATTTTCATCAGGTCCGCGCCGATATCCGCGATCTTAGTGAAAATGCCGCCCGCCACGCGCAGGGCAGCGGCGCCCAGCGACTCGCCAATGGCGAAACCGATGAAGCAGGGGCCGGCCAGATCGCCCGGAATGAACAGCAGAATGATCAGCATCATCATCAACTCAACGGAGATCAGCAGCATGCCGATGCTCATGCCGGACTGCAAGGGAATGTCGTAACAGGGGTAGGCTTTACCGCGCAGGCTGGCGAAGGCGGAGCGGGAGTTGGCGAAGGTGTTCACGCGCATGCCGAAGGCCGCCACCGAGTAGCTGCCGCCGATGCCGATGATGCTAAACAACAGAATGACGGCGACCTTGTAGGCAGCTAAGCCCTGCAGGAAGCCGAAGTAAAACACGATGATGACGCCGATGAAACACTCCAGCAGGATCAGGAATTTTCCCTGGGTGGCCAGATAGGTCTTGCAAGTTTCGTAGATAAGCTCGGAGACTTCGAGCATGGACTTGTGCACTTCCATGTTCTTGAGGCGCATGAAAATGACGAGGCCGAAAATCATGCCGAGCAAGCAGAACACGAGGCCGAACATCAACAAGTTGTGGCCGGTAATGCCGCCCAGGAAGACTGTCTGGGGATCGGAGAGGTTGGGCAGGCGCAGGCTGGCCTCGCCGCTCTCCTGGGCCATTAGAGGCAAGGCCAGCACAGCCATCCACAGCAGCGGGAGAAACGCGCGGACGGCGCGGAAGACCGGCAGCCGCGCAGGCTGGCCGGGCAGAATCGAAGATACTGTTCTCACGAAAAACCTCCTGGAATGGGGCGAGTTGCCCGAGGGTGGGCCTACCCCAAATAGGATATCAGGACTGGTTTACCTCAGCCTGTCCTATAGAAAACACAAGGTAGCGCACGGCAGCGGTGATTTCAAGGTGCAAAGCTGTCAGCGGCGGGCGATCGGCTTTCAGATCAGCTTTCAGGCCGGCCGTTCGGTTTGGGGGCTGGGGGCGCCGCTTCAGGATCGGGGGGGTCGGGCTCAGGGAAGTCGCCGAGCACATCGCGAGGAATTTCACGCCAGATGCCGTCCAGTCCGAGGACCGTCGGGAGCACGGTATAGCTGCTGCGGCCGTCGGAGGTGGACCAAGTCAGGCCCATGGTAATTTCCAC
>DATKFU010000183.1:0-26042 GCA_035511215.1 Bryobacteraceae bacterium
TGGCTCTGTTGCTCCTGGCCCTCTCCGTTGCCGCCCTCATCGGCGTCCGGCTGCGCGCCCAGCCTGCAGCGACGCCAGCCGTTCCCTACAAGAATCCCGCCCTGCCCGTCGACCGGCGCGTCGAAGATCTGCTGGCCCGCATGACGCTCCGGGAGAAAGCCGATATGCTGAGCGGCTCCGGTTGGATGGAAAGCCAGCCCAACTCGCGCCTTGGCATCCCCGCCATCAAAATGGCGGACGGCCCCATGGGTGTGCGCAACTGGCGCGGCTCTTCCGCCGTTACCAACGCCGCTTCCACCGTCCCTGTCACATCCACCGCCTTTCCAGCCGGCATCGGCATGGCCTCCAGTTGGGATCCCGAACTCGTCACCCGCGGCGCCCGCGTCATCGCGCAGGAGGTGAAGGCTCACGGACGCGATATGATCCTCGGACCCACCGTCAACATCAACCGCGTCCCGCTGTGGGGCCGCAACTTCGAAGGTTATGGAGAGGACCCCTACCTGGCCGCACGCATGGGAGTCGCCTACATCCGCGGCGTGCAAGCCGAAGGCGTCATCCCCTCCGTCAAACATTTCGCCGCCAATAACGAGGAATACGAGCGCCATCGCATCGATGCGAAGATCGATGAGCGCACGCTGCACGAAATCTACTTCCCGGCATTCAAGGCCGCCGTCGAGGAAGCCGGCGTGTGGGCTGTAATGTCCGCGTACAACAAGGTGAACGGCCAGTGGTGCGCCGAAAATCCCTACCTGCTCACCGATACGCTGAGGAAGCGCTGGGGCTTTCGCGGATTCGTCATCTCCGACTGGGGCAGCACCTACAGCACCGCCGCCACCATCAACGCGGGCATGGATCTGGAAATGCCCGGCGGCGAACCCATGCGGCTCTGGGCCAGTAAGCCGGAAACCATGCGTGACGGGAACGGCGCCGGCTGGCTCACCGCCGACAAAGTCCTGGCGGCGGTCTCGGCGGGCGGGGTGTCGCAGGCTGCCGTGGACGACAGCGTTCGCCGCATCCTGCGCGTCATGTTCACCGCCGGGCTCTTCGATCGCCCGCACGCAGACGGCGATCGCGCGGGCCGTCGCGCGGACGATGTGGACACTCCCGAGCAGCGTCAAATTGCGCGCACGGCGGCCAACGAGAGTATCGTACTACTGAAGAACTCCGGCGGCCTGCTGCCTTTGAGCGCCGAAAGAACACCCAAGATCGCCGTCATCGGCCCCAATGCCGCTGTGGCGCGCACCGGCGGTGGTGGCAGTTCCCTGGTGCGCCCCTATTATGCCGTCACCCCGCTCGATGGCATCCGCGAAGCCGCCGGACCTCGGGCCGATATCGTCCACGCGTTGGGCGTCGTCATGCAAGGAGGCATGGAAGGAGAGGATGCCCCCAAGCCCCCGCCCGAGTTGCTTGCGGAAGCCGTCGCCGTCGCCCGTCATTCCGACGTCGCCGTGGTCGTGGTGGGCAACGCTCCCAAGCTTGAAGGCGAGGGATTCGATCGCCGCTCCATGGATCTCCCCGCCGGGCAGGATGAACTGATCGAAGCCATCGCCGCCGCCAACCCGAACACCGTCGTGGTCGTCGCCGCCGGCGCGCCCGTGACTATGACCCGCTGGATCGGCAGCGTTCCCGCCGTGGTGTATGCCTGGTATGGCGGGCAGGAGGCCGGTCATGCCGTTGGCGACATTCTATTCGGCGCGGTCAACCCTTCCGGCAAACTGCCGGTAACATTTCCGAAAGCCTTTCAGGATTCGCCGGCCTACGGCCACTATCCCGGTGAGGACCTGCATGTCGAATACGCCGAGGGCATCTACGTCGGTTATCGAGGCTTCGACAAACGCAATGTCGAGCCGCTGTTTCCGTTCGGCCACGGACTTTCGTACACCACCTTCGATTACACCGGGCTCAAGATCGCGTTCCCCACCGTCGGCGTGAGCGTACGGAACAGCGGAACGCGCGCCGGGGCCGAGGTGGTGCAGTTGTACTTGCAGCCGCCGCCCGCGCGCCTCGACCGTCCGGTGAAGGAGTTGAAAGCGTTCTCGCGCATCATGCTGCAACCGGGCGAAACCAGAACGGTGTCCTTCACGCTCGATAAGGCTGCCCTGTCGTTCTACGATCCCGCGCTGCACGATTGGGTCGCCGAGCCCGGCCGGTTCACGGTCTTGGTGGGAGCGTCCTCGCGTGACATCCGCGCCAAGGGCGAGTTCGAACTGGCTCGGTAGCTGGGAGAACCCCGATGCGCATCGCCATCGTTTCCGACATTCACGGCAACCTGACCGCGTTTGAGGCAGTCCTGGCCGATCTGCGGCAAGCCTCTCCCGACTTGATCTTCCACGGCGGCGACCTGGCCGACAGCGGCGCAAGTCCCGTGCAGATTGTGGATCGCATTCGCGAGCTCGGCTGGCAAGGCGTGGTTGGCAACACCGATGAAATGCTCTTTGCGCCCCAGTCGCTGCAGGAGTTTGCCAGTCAATCGCCCCAGTTGCAATCGCTTTTCGCCGCGATAGAGGAGATGGCTGTGGCAACCCGGGAAGCTCTGGGAGAAGAGCGGATCGCCTGGCTGCGCGGCCTGCCCCGCGTTCAAAAGCATGGTCCCATGGCGCTGGTACATGCCAGTCCCGACAGCCGCTGGCGCGCGCCCGCGCCGGAAGCCGGCGATGCGGCGTTGGAGTCGGTTTACGCGCCGCTCGGCCAGCCGGTTGCCGTCTATGGGCACATCCATCGCTCCTACATTAGGACCGTTTCCGGAATGACCATCGCTAACACCGGTAGCGTCAGTCTCTCTTACGACGGCGACCGCCGCGCTGCATATCTGTTGCTGGACGAGTCCAAGCCAACCATCCGGCGCGTCGAGTATGACGTGAACGCGGAGATTAAGGCGCTAACCCGCTCCGGGCTCCCCCACGCCGGCTGGGTCGCGAAGATCCTGGCCAGCGCCAGCCCCCAGCTACCTTAGTACATTGCACAGATAGTTCCCTATATAATCAGAGCAGTTCTGGAAAGTGGGGCAGGCCTCCAGGCCTGCGCGGGTCCTCCATCACCCGACGTGACCCGCTCTTCGGCTGCGCAGCCAGTCACACATCCAGCCGCTAAATCTTCCCCACCCTTTCAACCACTTGCAGCCCTAACCCCCAAATCCCCCCAAACCCAGGCCCCACAATAGAATCGACAGGCAAGGATCTCCGGTCTCCTATCGCCGATCCCAATCGCCCGTCGCGACACAGCATGTATCGCAATGTTACACAAAGGACCCCTTATCATGGCAACCGCAGCGCAAACCAACGCCAACCGGGAAAACGCGAAGAAGAGCACTGGACCCCGCACTCCCCAAGGCAAAGCCATCTCCAGCCGCAACAGCCTCGTCCACGGCATGACTTCCGGCAAGTTCCTCCCGCCCGATGCCGATCCTCAGGAATTCTTCCAGCTCCTCGATCAGTTCCGCAACCGGTTCCAACCCTTCGACGAAGTCGAGGACGCCCTGGTCGAACGCCTGGTCGCCGCCGAATTCAAAATGCGCTCCGTCCGCTACCTGGATGCCGGCCTGTTCCACTATCAGGCCGAAACCAACCCCATGCCGGAGCAGTTCAACAAGGCCGGCCGCTCTAACCCCCTGGCCTGGGCCTTCCATGGCGACTCTGCATACTACAACTCTTTCTCCAAGCTCATGCGCTACGAGGGTTCCTTGCAGCGCGAATTCTCCCGCGCCCTTCGCGACCTGTCCATGTTACAGGCTGACCGTCGCGCCCGCCTCGCCGAATCCCAAGCCGAAGCCGAAGCTGAAGCTGCCGAAACTGAGCCACGTCAACCGGATAGCCCCGCGGAGAACCCAAAAAACGAAAAAACGAATCGAACCCAATTCCCCGAGGCGAGCGGCGCCGCTAACGGTCCGTTCGCCCCGGATTCAGCCGAAAATCCCCACCTGAACCCGCCCATCCCCATAATCGGAGGCCGCCCAACTTCATGATTCCCGCAAAAATCCCCCCGGCCATTGCCCCGCGTCGGTGGTAAAGTGTCACTAAGGAGGGATGCATGGCTCAATTTACCAGACGTGACTTTCTGAGGACCGGCGCGGCCGCCTCGATACTATCCACCGGCGGCTTGGCCTTGGCGAAGCCCGCGAAACGCTCGGCCACCGACTGGGTAACGCTCGGCAAATCGAATGTGAAGGTCACCCGCCTGGCCTTCGGCACCGGCACAACCAGCGGGCGCGCCCAACGCGAGCTGGGGCAGGAGGGCTTCACCACCCTGGTCCGCTACGCTTACGACCACGGCATCCGCTTCTTCGAAACCGCCGAGAGCTATCACGGCATGCCGGAGATGCTGGCCATCGCCCTCAAGGGTCTGCCGCGCGACAGCTACCGCCTCATGACCAAATACAGCACGCCGGCCTCCGGCGATCCCGCGCCCAAGATCGATCAATTCCGCAAGCAGCTCAATAGCGAATACATCGACATCCTGCTGTTGCACTGCCTGCGCCCGCCCACCTGGGCCACCGATTACGAGAGCCTCCAGGACGGATTCTCGCTCGCCCAGCAGAAGGGCATCATCGCGTCTCACGGCGCTTCCATCCACGGCTTGCCGGCCTTGCGCACCATTCCCGGCAACCAGTGGCTTCAAATCGCCATGATCCGCATGAACCACAACGGCACCAGAATGGACACGCCTGAAATGCGCGACGTCGACCAGCTAGGCAATGTGGACGAGGTGGTGGCGCACACCAAAGCCGTACACAGTCAGGGCATGGGCGTCATCAGTATGAAGCTCGTCGGCGAAGGCCGCTTCACCAAAGCGGAAGACCGCGACGCCTCCATGAAATTCGCCATGAACCTGGGATGCGTCGATGCGGTCACCATCGGCTTCACGAACACCGCCCAGATCGATGAAGCCATCGAGCGCATGGGCCGCGTGATGAATGCCTGACCGTGGGGCAGGCCATCGTTGTTGGTGGCCTGCCGGCTTCTAGCTTCAAACACGCTGCCCTAACGCGTTACTTTGACCGCCCCCGGATTCAGCTCGTAGCCGTCTTCTCTGGCGTCTTGAACTGCCAGCGAAATCAACTCAGCATCGCCGAGATTCCGGACCGCATCCGGATGCGGGTACTTGATCACTTCTTCCCCCACATGCAGATGCACCGCCCAACCTCGGTGCTTCTTGTCCTGGTCCTGCCACACAACCTCCGCACTCCCTGCCGGTGCCAGTTGCGCCGATGGCATAATTCGCGTCACCTCCCAACAGTCTGAAAAGTAGCAAACTGGGAAGAGTGAGTCAATCCCCCGGCATGCGCGTTGTGGATTCGAGCGACCGTTCCCTGCTGCTGGTGTTCGACGACCGGATCTCGCCCGCGGCCCGCGGCAGCGTCCTGCGGCTCACGCCCTTACTGCAATCCGTACCCGGCGTTACCAACGTGCATCCCGCGTACGCTTCGATTCTGATCGATTTCGACCCGCTCGCCGTTCGCCATTCAGACGTCGCAGGCGCCGCGGCGCGGCTCTTCGTACAAGCGGCCGCCGCGTCCCTGCCCGAGCCGCGCACGGTGGAGATTCCCGTCTCTTACGGCGGCGAGTTCGGCCCCGATCTCGAAGCCGTCGCCGCGCTCACCGGACACACGCCCGATGAGGTCGTCGCCCTGCATTCGAGCGCCGCATATCTGGTCTATTTCCTGGGCTTCTCGCCTGGATTTCCGTACCTCGGCGGCATGCCGGAATCCATCGCCACGCCGCGTCTGGACACGCCCCGCAGACGTGTGCCGGCCGGCAGCGTGGCCATCGGCGGGCGCCAGACGGGCGTCTATCCCATGTCTTCCCCGGGCGGATGGCGAATCATCGGCCGCACGCCCTTGCTTCTGTTCGATCCCCGTGCGGATCCGCCTGCCTTGTTGCGCATGGGCGATCGTGTAAGATTCGTTGTGAAGGGCTCCGTCTGAATCGCATCCGCGTCATCTCACCCGGCCTGTTGACCACCGTCCAGGATCTCGGGCGCCCCGGATACGCGCACCTGGGCATCTCCGCTTCGGGCGCGGCGGATGCGCTCTCGTTGCGCGCTGGCAACCTGCTGGTCGGTAACCCGGAAGGCGCGGCCGGGCTTGAAATGACTCTGGCGGGCGGCACGTTCGAGTTCGAGTCCGGCGCCGTGGTAGCGCTGACCGGCGCGGATTTCGAGTCCGGCGTCCCCATGTGGACCGCCGTCGAAGTGCAACCCGGCGAGCAGGTGCGCTGCGGCCATGCGCGGTCCGGCGCGCGCTGCTACTTGTGCGTAAGCGGCGGAATCGAAGTCCCGCTCGTCTTAGGTAGTGCCTCTACCCACCTGCTAACCGGCCTGGGCGGCCACGAAGGCCGCGCCTTAAAGCGAGGCGACGTCCTGTGGGGCGCATCGTGGGGCAGGCGTCCACGCCTGCAGCGGGTCTCCAGACCCGCTCTTCCTTCCTCGACCACCATCCGAGTAACCACCCCCGCCGACACTCTAGCCGATACCCTCTGCCGCGCCACCTGGGAAGTGCAGCCCGATTCCGACCGCATGGGCCTGCGCCTGCGCGGGCCGGCGCTCGACGGCCACACCGCCCATATGCTCACCGAAGGAGTGCCCCTGGGTGCAGTCCAGGTGCCCCCCGACGGCCAGCCCATCATCCTCTTCGTGGAGCACCAGACCACCGGCGGCTACCCCAAAATCGCCAATGTGATTTCCGCCGATTTTCACGCCGTCGGGCAGCTCCGCCCGCGCGATCCGGTACGTTTCGAGCAGGTCTCCATCGACGCGGCACTCGCGCTCCTCAAAGCGCAGGAGGAGTGGCTCCATTCCCTGGTATAGCTCCATCACGCGCGCGCAATGGCAGACGCTGGCGGCCGTCCAATTCGCCTGGATGCTGGACGCCATGGACGTCATGCTATATGCGTTCGCGCTCACCGCCATTCGCGATGAGTTCCACCTCAGTTCCGCGGCAGCTGGCGCGATGGCCTCCGCGACGCTGCTGGCATCCGCTTGCGGCGGCGTGTTGTTCGGCGTGCTAGCCGATCGCATGGGCCGGGCCCCCGCGTTGGGCTATGCAATCCTGATTTACTCGGCCTTCACCGGGCTCACCGCCACCGCCGCCAGTGTGGCCGCCCTGCTCGTCTGGCGCACGCTGGTGGGCATTGGAATGGGCGGCGTATGGTCGGCCGGCTCCGTGCTGGTGGCGGAATCCTGGCCGGCGGAGCATCGCGGCAAGGCCGCCGGATTCATGCAGTCCGGTTGGGCCGTCGGCTACATTCTCGCCGCGCTCCTGGCTGCCGCGGTCATGCCGCATTGGGGATGGCGCCCGCTGTTCGTGGCCGGTGTGGCGCCTGCGCTGCTGGCCGTCTGGCTCTGTGGCGCACGCCCCTGGGGTGTCGCGAGAGGTACAGCGTCTCCGCCCCTGCCTGCGCCCGTCCATCCCTTCGCCCTCTCGCCCGCGATGTGGCGCACGGCGGCTATCGCCTCCAGTGTGACCAGTTGCGTGCTGTTCGCCTACTGGGGGCTGTTCACCTGGATGCCCAGCTACCTTTCGAGCCCCGTGGCGCGCGGCGGCGCGGGCATGAGCGTGGTGCAGTCCACCGGATGGATCGTCCCCATGCAGATCGGCGCGTTTTTCGGTTACACGCTGTTCGGTTTCCTGGCGGACCGCTTCGGACGGCGGCCGGTTTTTCTGACCTTCGTGCTGAGTGCCGCGGTACTGGTTCCGATCTACGGCCAGTGGGGACGGCGCCAGACCGCGCTCATGCTCATGGGGCCGCTGATCGGGTTTTTCGGACACGGCTATTTCAGCGTGTTCGGCGCCCTGCTGGCGGAGCTATTTCCCACCGCGGTCCGCGCCACCGCGCAGGGCCTGTGCTACAACGTGGGACGCGCGGCCGGCGCGCTCGCGCCATTCACCATCGGCGCTTTGGCCGACCATTTCGGCATCGGCAGCGCGCTGGCGTTGACCTCCGTATTCTTCGCGGCGGGCGGCGCACTGATCTTCCTCCTGCCGGAAACCAGGGGCGAAGAACTGACATGAGACAGGAACGATGGCGTGTACGTCTAATATGCTGGTACTCTGTACTCTGGCATTTAGACCAAGGGGAAAGAACATTATGGGCCCTCGATGTTCCTTGCGCCTGCCTTTGTTGTGGAGTGCGCTGCTCTTTCCGCTGCTGGCTAGCGACCCCACCGGCACCATCACCGGTACCGTCAGCGATTCGAGCGGAGGTGTCGTCCCCAAAGCGCGGGTGACAGTCAGCAATCGAGCCACTAATGCCGCCCGCGAAGCCGCCACCAATGACGACGGCGATTTTACGGTCGCCCTGCTGCCGCCCGGCCACTACCGCGTGGCTGTGGAAAAGGAGGGCTTCCGCAGAACCGTGCTCGCCGATGTCGGCCTCGACGTGGAGCAAACCGCGCGCGTCGATTTCACGCTGCAAGTGGGCAGGCCGGCCGACGAGGTCACCGTCAGCGACACCCCGCCCATTATCCAAACCGATACTTCCACCTTGGGACAGGTGATCGACGGCCGCCTGGTGCACGAGCTGCCCCTCAACGAGCGCAATTTCCTGGCCTTCGCGCTGTTGGCGCCGGGCAGCCAGTTGCCGGTCGAAGGATCTCAGAATTCCACGCAGGGCGGCGCGGTTAGCGTCAACGGCGCCCGGGAGCAGTCCAACAACTTCCTGCTGGAAGGCGTGGACAACAACGACCCGTACATTAACCAATACGTCGCGCTGCCCTCGATCGACGCCATTCAGGAATTCAAGGTGCAGTCGAGCGATTACTCCGCGGAATACGGGCGCAGCGGCGGCGCGCAGGTCAACGTGATCCTGAAGAGCGGCTCCAACCAGTTCCACGGCGGACTCTTCGAATTCCTGCGCAACCGGAACCTGGACGCTAAGAACTTCTTCGATCTCCCCGGTTGCACGCCTGCTTCCGTGCAGGGCACTTGCGGGCCGATCCCCGAGCTCGACCGTAACCAGTTCGGCGCCACCTTCGGCGGTCCCATTCGCAAGGATAAGACGTTTTTCTTTGTTTCATACGAGAGTCTGCGCCTACGGCAGGCCACTACTCGCGAAGCCACCGTGCCCTCGCAGACCCAGCTTTCGGAGATCGCAGGGTTGTATTCCGGCGTCGGAATTGCAGTGAATCCGGCCGGCCAGGCGATTCTCAATCTGTATCCTGCGGCCAACGTGGGAGCCGATCTGGCTAATTCCAATACGTTCGTTTCCGCGCCCGTAATTCGGAATACGGAGAACCTGGGTCTGGTCAAAGTGGACCACCACGCCGGCCCGAACGACACGCTATCGGCGCACTGGGCTATCTTCGACGAGGACCGTTTCAATCCCTTCGATCCGGTGAATGCGTTCACCAACCTGCCCGGCTACGGCAGCTACACGCTCAACGACGGCCAAAACGGCGGGCTGGGCTGGACGCACATCTTCACCTCCGCCGCCATCAACGAGTTTCGCCTCGGATACAACCGCATGCAGGCAGGCGCTCTACAGCAAAGCTCCGGTCACAATGAGAGCGCGCAGTTGGGCTTTCCGGACGTTCTCACCAACCCGGTGGACCTGGGATATCCCGAGGTCAACCTGCTCGGTTTCGATGGCATCGGCGAGCCCCTGAACTATCCGCAAGACCGCCGCGATACTACAGTGGACCTTTCCGACAACCTGTCCTGGATCAAGGGGCGCAACCAGTTCAAGTTCGGCGCGGACATCCGCGATATCCAGATCGACAATTACCTCGATTTCGTGGCGCGCGGCGATTTCTTCTTCGAAGCCGGCACCGAAGACGGCATGTCCGGTACTCCGCTTGAGGCTCTGGCCCAGTTGGCCGTGGGCATTCCAGACTATGCGGTGGGGGTGTCGGGCAATACCTTTAATACCGTGCGCAGCACGGGCATGAACTACTACATCCAGGACGATATCCACGTGGTGCCGCGCCTGCTGCTGAACGTGGGTATGCGTTATGAGTACAACAGCCCCGGAGTGGAAGACCACAACCGCTTCAGCGTTCCCGATTTGAGCGCGAATTCCGCGACCTGTACACCGGTCCCCAATTGCCAGTTCATCCAGGCCGGGACGGATGGCGTTCCGCGCGCCACTTACAATCCGACACGCACGGACTTCGCCCCCCGCATCGGGGTCGCCTGGCGGCCCATGAAAACCGAGCGCTGGGTGGTGCGCTCCGCCTATGGTATCTTCTACGATGTCGGCATCTTCAACATCAACGTCTTTCCGCGATTCAACCCGCCCTTCTACGATCTGGCTTATTACGCCAACGGCGGTAACAACACGATCCAGAATATTCTCAGCCAGCCGGCCACCGCGTTCGTAGAACCCAACATGATCGCGCGCAACTTCCGCGATGCCTACATGCAACAGTGGAACGTGGATTTGCAATATGAAATCAAGCCCTACTGGATGGTGGATCTGGCATACGTGGGATCCAAGGGCACACACCTGGCGGACGTGCGCGATCTCAATCAGGCGAACCCGGCCACCGGCCTGTCGCCCTACCCGGAGTTCTCTTCCATTCTTTACGTGGAGTCGGCCGCCGCCAGTTCGTATAACTCCATGCAGTTCCGTTCCGAAAGACGCGTCGCCGAAGGCCTCACTTTCCTGGCCGCATATACGTTCTCGAAATCGATTGACGACGTCTCGTCCGTACTCGGGGGCAGCGTGGGATCGGGCCTGCCGCAGAATTCCAACGATCCGCAGGCCGACCGCGGGCTTTCCGATTTCAACGCCAAGCACCGCTTCGTGGTCAGCTCGGTTTACGACCTGCCCTTCGGGCGCAAATGGATCACGCAGCCGGGATGGCGCAAGGGCCTCTTGGGCAACTGGCAGGCGGGAGGAATTCTGACGGCGCAGACCGGGTCTCCGTTCACGGTGAACCTGGCCGCCGCGCAAACCGGATCGGCCGTCGCCGCGTTTGGCAATCCCTACCGGCCGGATGTGATCTCCAACCCTTACGTCGCCGGCCCCGTGATGGCCAACCCCAACCCCGCCTGCCACACCACTATCTCCCAAGGCGGGCTGGCCGCCGACGTGGTGGATCAGCCGGCGAGCTGGTTCAACACCTGTGCCTTCGTGCAGCCGGCGGCCGGTCAGTTTGGCGATGCCGGACGTAATATCATGACCGGGCCGGGACTGGAGAACCTGGATTTCTCCATGTACAAGAACATCATCCTGCGCAAGGAAAGTCACCGTTTGCAGCTCCGCGGCGAGGTCTTCAATCTGTTCAATCACCCGAACGTCGATATCCCCAATCATGTGTTTGGCGATCCGACCTTCGGGCAGGTGCTTTCGGAGAATGCTTACGGCAATAAGCCGCCGCGGCAGGTTCAGTTGGGGCTGAAGTATATTTTCTAAGCTAGAAAAAACCCTTCACTCTCCACCCTGGACCAAGTCATTTCTCCGGGTGGAAAACCCCCTTCTTCATTCACGATCCCCTTGCGAATGACTGCCGTTCGGCCCACGCCGATCTTGCGCAAATCCTCCTCCGGGTTTCTGAACGGTGGCGCCTCAGGATGGATTGGCCCAAAGTAGGTACTGTCGATCTTCCTGTTCTGGTCGAGGACCCGCGCAACATGGAGCAATATCGGTTGGCCAATCGGTCTGCCTGGATTGAGCAGGACCGGCGTGTTCGATACGTTGGCGATTTCAAGTGTCAGGCAGCATCGTAAGGTAGTTTAATGAATTCCAGAGTGGAGCCCAAAACCGTTTGGTGAGCCCGAACCACCAGATACTGTCCGAGGGGCACGTGAACCTTCACATGCAGGGAAGTGGCGGTCTTCCGGTTCGGGACAGAAATACGCCTCGGGGAGCGCCCTTGGAAGAAGGAAGTAGGCACCAAGCCGCAGGTCCACGGAATCTGCGTCCATGGCTTTGTCTTTATCGAACAACGGCGCGATGACCAGCTTCTAACGTCACTAACGGGTAACGCCATGCGATCCAGAATCTCTTCCCGTGCAAAGACTCCACAGGGACGAGCCTCATCGCTACGAAGCGGACTTGTCATCGGTGCTCACTGTTTCCTCTCGCCGCCAGAAGCTGGCTGTCTTCGACGCCTTTTACGGTCCAGGCCTCAAGCTTTTCGGCCCAATTCATACGTTGTTGAAGATTGTCCGCCCGTTGGCCTTCGAGTGTCTCTATCAGTTTGGGCAAGCTCGTCAGAAGAAAGCAGTAAGCTGCGTTAATCATGGACACGGGATTCGGTGACGAAGGCTTATCCTCGGCCAGGAGGCTCGACGGTACGACGCCGTGCAGCAGGCACTCGTCGATTCGTTCGGCGTGTTGGGCAAAGTCCGCCGCTGCGGCTTCGCTGTGCGTTGTAAGATCGACCGCCAGTTCGTGAATGAGCGGGACGATAGTCAGGAAGGCCTCGACAAATGCGGGGATCACTGTTTCCTGGAACTCGAAGAAGTACTCGGGCTCCGTCTTGCCGGCAAGCCGCGCCATCAGTGACACGTGCCCGGATGGCAGGTTTTCAAATTTGCCCTCAACGTCTTCCCCCATCAAGCCAAGCAAGGACAGAAAGTCTATCAGTGCGATCGAGAATGCCGGACCAAGATTTCGGACTGCAAAGAGGTCACAGAAGACCTCTTTGGTCCATGCCTCCAAAACCCGCTTTGCCCACGTCCGGGTACCCGGGGTCTTAATACGATCTCCGAGCTTCTCACCAAACGAGCGGTCCATGGCGGATAACAGCAGGAGAATTTGTCCGATGCCGGCAGAGAAATCTCACCACGCGAAAAAGCCACCGCCTGAGTCCGGCGGCGACAACGCATCGCTGGCTTCGCTCTCTAATCCCTTCCTCGACATCTTTGCCGAAACGACCGTCCAAGATTGACTTCGATGCGCGGGCCTTGGCGGAGGGAATGGTGGGCTTGACAGAACTCGAATCTGTGACCTCCTGCGTGTCAAGCAGGCGCTCTAACCAACTGAGCTACAAGCCCCTAACTGAAATTCGAGGACTCCGAAAAACTGGAGTCCGTCTGGAGTCCAAAACCGAACGTCAGCGGTAAGAATTCGATTTTAGCATTGATTCGGCTGGACACGCCCGACAGCCTCCGCGCCGCCCGTCCACGGTGCAACACGCTATAACAATGAGATGGGCTTTGATTTCTCCGGCAAGACGGCCGTGGTTACCGGCGGCGCGAACGGCATCGGCGCGGCCACCGCCGGCGTCCTGGCCCAAGGCGGCGCGCGCGTCGCGATCTTCGACCTGGAGCACGCCGGCCCCGCGGCCGCCGGCGCGCAACTCGGCGGTTCCGGCTATGCGGTGGATGTTACGGACCGCGCATCGCTCGAGCGCGCCTTCGACCAAACCGGCCCACCCGATATCGTGATCGCCAACGCCGGCATCGGAGCGGAGATGGAGTTCGGCGCCACTACCGAGGAAGCCTGGCAGCGGACCATCGCTGTGAATCTGACGGGCGTCTTTCTTACGCTGCAAGCCGCCGCAAGCATCATGAAGCCGCGCCGGCACGGCGCCATGGTCATTACCGCATCCACCAATTCATACGACGGCGAAGCGCTCCTCATAGCCTACAACGCCAGCAAAGCCGGTGTGTTGGGGCTGCTGCACACGGCCGCGAACGAGCTGGGGCCGTACGGCATTCGGGTCAACGCGGTGTGTCCGGGCCTCATCCGTACGCGCCTCACAGAGCGGCATTTCTCGCATCCGGAGGTGTTGAAGGACTACTTCCGGCAGGTGCCATTGGGGCGCGGCGGCGATCCGGAAGAAGTCGCCAACGCCAGCGCATTCCTGGCTTCCGATCTGGCGTCGTACATCACCGGCGCGACGCTGTTCGTCGATGGCGGCCAGATGGCTGCCAAGTTTGGCACATGGACCGAAGAACGCGCGGAGTTCCGCGAAGGACGCTGGCGGCTGCTTTAAGCGCTGGCCCAATAGCCGCCTGATCGTGGCCTAATCGGGTTCCGTCACGGCCATGATGGTTAGCGGGGAATTGCCTTCCAGGCGGTTGTTCACGAACAGGAACGCCATGGTGCGCTGCTCCCTGGCGCGCTCGATCAGGATGCGCAGCGACTCGCGCGCCGCGGGATTAGGGTCGCGGATTTCAGTGTACGGCGAGAATTTCGCCACCGCATCTTCGTATGGGCGGCCCTGGCGCAGCAGCGCACGGCAGACCAGGAAGCCGGCCGTGGCCGATCCCGGGATTTCGATTTGCCGTCGCAGATCCGGCATGCGCGTCCACGCGTTGTAAACGTGCGCGACGCCCCGCGCGCGCAGGCAGGCGAAATAATCCGGCTGCAGGAACTCGGGATTGCGCACCTCCACGGCGTAGCGGAAGTGCGGCGGCAGCGCGGCCAGAAACGCGTCCAGACGCTCCAGAAATTCGCCGGGCGCCGCGATCGCCCGTTTGGAAAACGAGCCGAATTCGAAGATCAGCAGTGCGGTCTTGGCGCGGTGCGGCCAGAGAGGCCGAAGGAACATCTCCTTCAGCATCTCCGCGTTCAGAAACGCTTCGTTCTCCCGGCCGGCTTGCGGGCCATAGCGCGGATGCGCAGGGAACATTTTGCAGGTGATCTGTTCCGGCACTTTAAAGGCAAACTGGAAGCCTTCGGGCGCCAGCGAGAACAGCCTGGCCCAGAACTCCGGGGTAGGAAACTGATAGAAAGCGAAATCGCCGCACACCGTTGGAAAGATCTGCGCGTACTCCTGCAGACAAGTGGATTCAAAAACGCGGCGCGAGAATCGGCCGCGCGAAAGATAATTGGAGCGCGTGTAGATCTGCCCGATCCATCCTTCATATTTCCAGGAACTGCCGCCAATATAGATGTCTTCGGCGGCCAGCCGCCGCAGGCGCCCGGCAAGCGCGTCGCGATCGAACGAGGTGGGTTCGTCAAATAGAGTATCCGCCATCTACCACCATCAATCATGAAATGGGCGCAGTCCCGCTTTCTACGGATATAATAGCGTTAAGCCAATGCAGGATTGGAGCCATAGGCGGAAACAAATGCACACAAATGAAGGCTGTGGAGTCGGGCGATGAGTGAGATTTCGGAGTTACTGGAGCGCTTTCGCCGCGGGCCCGAGGTGCTGGCGATGGTCCTTACCGGCGTATTCGGCGAGGAGGAGGATTTTGTGCCTGCGCCGGGAAAATGGAGCATTCGCCAGATCGTCGCGCACCTCGCGGATTCCGAGATCGTCTGCGCGCACCGCATGCGCCAGATCGTCGCCGAAGATAATCCGATTTTGATCGCCTTCGACCAGGAGGCTTGGACCAAAAACCTGGACTACGCGCGGCGCAAGCCAAAGCAGTCGCTCGAAAGCTTTCGGCGCGTACGCGGCGAGAACTACGAATTGCTGAAGGAACTGCCCGAGGCGGTCTATGCGCGCACCGGCAATCACAGCGAGCGCGGCCCCATCACCCTGCGCTTCCAACTGGAACTGCTGGCGGAGCACGCCGAAAGTCACGCGCGCCAGATGCAGGCCATTCGCGAAGAATACAAGAAGGCGAAGGGAAAGAAATGATGCGACGGTTCACGCTGACCGCGACGCTGCCGGCCGCGGCGCTGTTGGCAGCCGCGCTGCTGGCCACCGCGCCGGATGGCCGCCGCTGGTGGAGCCACGTGCAATACCTGGCGGACGACAAACTGGAAGGCCGCAACACGGGCAGCGCCGGGCACCGCAAAGCCGCCGCTTATGTGGCGGCCGAATTCGAACGCGCGGGCCTGAGGCCGGCGGGCACCGAAGGCTACATCCAGCCGGTCCGCTTTATCACGCGTCGGCTGAATCAGGCGGAATCCAGCCTCACGCTGGTGCGCAACGGCGAATCCGAAGAACTGGTGCTCGGCGAGGACGCCATCATCGGCACGCGCGTCGATCCCGCGCCGGTGGTGGACGCGGAAGTAGTGTTTGCCGGGTACGCGCTTACCGTACCAGAAATGCAGTACGACGACCTGGCGGGGCTCGACCTGCGCGGCAAAGTTGTGCTGTACATCGGCGGCGGCCCGTCGAACATCCCGGGGCCTCTGCGCTCGCATTACCAATTCGCGGCCGAGCGCGGACGGTTTCTGGAACGCGCCGGCGTGATCGGAACGATCGGCATTCAGAACCCGCACCACATGGACCTGCCCTGGCAGCGGATCGCGCTCGCCAGCCGGCAGGCGTCCATGAGCCTGGCCGACCCGGCGCTCGACCAGCAGTTTGGATTGAAGTTCACCGCCACGGTAAATCCGGATCAGGCCGGCAAATGGTTCGCCGGCTCCGGCCATTCGTTCGACGATCTGGTGGCGCTGGCGGATGCCGGCAAGCCCTTGCCGCGTTTCCCGCTGCACGCATCTATCCTGGCGAAAGTGGCGGTGGAGCGCGGCGAAGTGGAATCGCAGAACGTGGCCGGCATTCTTCCCGGCGTGGACCCTGTACTGAAAGATCAGTACGTGGTGCTGTCGGCGCATCTCGATCACTTGGGGATCGGCGAGCCGATCAACGGCGATCGCATTTACAACGGCGCCATGGACAACGCGTCCGGCGTGGCCTCCCTGCTCGATGTCGCGGAATCGCTGAACGAATCCAAGCCGAAGTTGCGCCGCTCGCTGCTGTTCGTGGCCGTGACCGGCGAGGAGAAAGGGCTGCTGGGTTCCAGATATTTCGCCGCGCACCCTACGGTGAAGCCGGGCAGTATGGTGGCCGATCTGAACGTCGATATGTTTCTGCCCCTGTTTCCGCTGCGCAGCCTGATTGTGTTCGGGTTGAACGAGTCGGATTTGGGCGATCAGATCCGCGCGGTGGCGAAAGCGCACGGTGTGCGCGTCGAGGACGACCCGGAGCCCGCGCGCAACGTCTTCATCCGCAGCGACCAGTACAGCTTCATCCGCCGCGGCATCCCCGCCCTGATGATGATGGTGGGCTATGACAAGGGTTCGCCCGAGGAAAAGGTTGTGAACACCTGGCTGAAGGAGCGCTACCACGCGCCGGCCGACGATCTGAAACAGCCTGTGGATCTGGAGTCCGCCGGCCGCTTCGACGATCTGCTGCGCGCGCTGGCGGAGGCCGTGGCCGACCGTCCCGAGCGCCCGCGCTGGAACGCGAACAGCTTCTTCAAGCGGTTCGCAGAGTAGGGTCCCAAAATAAACTTCCGCCGTACCGCAACTTTTTTCGCCCGCTCGTTTTATCTATTATGGAGGGATTTTTCCTTGAGACCACAATCCAAGACCTTTCCGCACGCTCTGGCGACGATGCTGCTTCTCGCCCCACTGGCCGCCGCGCAAGTTGCAACCAGTGCCACTGAACTGACACTGAACGGATCTGCCAGAATCTTGACCGGACCTAATGGCGGCTCCGCGATCCTGCTTACGCCTGCGCAGGCATCCCAGGCCGGTTCGGCTTTCACTACGAACAGCTTCGTATTCGGCCCCAGGTACCTCTTCAGCACCTTCTTCCAGTTCCAGATGACGGACCCTGGCCCCGCAGGTGCGTCGGACGGCATGGCCTTTGTGATCCAGACGCAGAACGCCAATGCCCTGGGGGCCGGCGGCGGGGAATTGGGCTACACCGGCATCACCCCCAGTGTTGCCGTAGAGTTCGACACCTGGCAAAACCCGTTTGATATTAACGATAACCACGTGGCCATCCTGACGAACGGCGAAATGAACGATCTTGACCCGCAAACGCCCTATGGGGTTACCAACTGCCAACCTACTGGCGCGTTTGGTTGCATGTCCAACGGGGATACCTGGTCCGTCTGGATCGACTATGACGGCGCCAGCTTGCATGTGGCAGTCGCCGACAACTCCACAACTCACCCGGCGAACCTTATCAGCTATCCGATCGACATCCCCGGCCTTCTGGGACAGAGTTCCGCTTTTGTCGGATTTACCGCCGGCACCGGCGCTGGCTGGGAGAACCATTTGGTCGCAAATTGGCAGTTCCACTAAGCGCTCATTACACAAAGAGGCAAATGCGATGTATCTGACGTATGCGAAACGAATCACTCTTGCCAGTCTGGTTATCGGCTTATCCGGTTCACTCCTGGCGCAGAACTCTGAGACATTATCCGTGAGCGCCCTCATGGATATCTGGCAATCCGGGGGCTACAACGACGGCAGCGGCGGATCGGCACCGGCCGCTTACGCCTTTCCTGCGGCGCCGGGACAGGCTTTCACGTTTCCGAGCGTCACTGGAACCTGGACTTGCAATTTTGGCGTCCCGGAGTACGGGCCGGATGGAACGACCGTACCCACCTGCTACACCCAGGCAAGCAACTTCAGCGCCACGGGCCCTTTCTCGGGCCTTGATTTAGTCGACTTCCAAGGTCCGCTAGTAGGGATGTTCCTCGAGGACACGCTTCCTGCATCGCCGCCGCCTACGTTGAGATTCTACATCAGCGACAGCTCGCAGGGAGGCATTCGGACCAACCTCGCGACTCTAAGCCCTCAAATCGGCCAAGTGTTCTTCATTGGCGATGGCAGGACCGGAACTGGCACGGGGGCCATTCAGGTATTTGACGTTCCACCGACAGCTACCCATCTTTACCTCGGTTATGCCGACTCGTGCGACTATGCGACGCCGGGCTGCTACGGCGATAATGAGGGTTCGATGACCGCAACCTTCGCAATCAGCGCCTGCAGTTTTCAAGTCTCCAATGTGACGCCCCAGATACAATTGGCGGGCCGGGCATGGGCCACCCAGGCGGGCATGATGCTGAGCTGGAAGAGCGGCAAACTCATCAGCGGAGCCGCCGCCGCCGCGATTGCCGATAGCATCGCGCCGACGACCACTGTGTTTGCCACCGATTACGCCAATGGCGGGGCTTCGGGGTGCGCCGAGCTAGACAATTGCAGTATCTCGCTTTCCGATTACACCAACTTCCTCACGCGCCTGGGGATTATACAGGTGGACAGCAGCCCCACTGTTTGTGGCTTAGCCGAGAACTTACGCAAGTACGGCCCCGCAACCATCGTGACCGGCACGCCTACGCCTAACTTCGTCCACGCGGTGGTGCTGACGGGAGTCACCGGCGACGGTACCGGCAGCGGGTCCGCAGTCAACCTCATCGATCCGGATACCGGCGCTGCCTCATCCGTATCGCTGGCGTCTTTGTTGCTTGGCATTGAGGCGGCGCAAGCCGCGGGCTGGCCGGAATTCGTCCAGTTTCCATAAAACGTGATTTCGACCTTACACGCCGGCCGGCGGGCGCAGCTCGTAAATCGCGGTGTGCCGCACTTGTTGGACCGGGCGTTCGCCGCCGGCGACCACCAGGATATCCAGCACCACGAACTGATGGCCTTTGCGCTCGAAACGCTCGGCCACGCGGCCACGCAGCGCCAGCCGGCACCCGTCGTGCGGCAGGCTGCAATTGCGCAGATCGCTCGCCACGTGAATCCACGGTCCGAGTTCCACGTTCTGCATCAACAAGTGATTAGACAGCGTGAGCAGGGCGGCGGGGTCCGGCAGAGGCAGGTCGGCATAGAGCGTACCCAGAATCCGCCCCGGCGCGAGTGACTCCGCCGATGCCGCTGGGCGCTCGGCCGGCAACGGCTCCTCCGGGTAGAGCGCCGGGGACGGTGGCGCGTCCTCCGGCCAGAAAATCTCGCCGGTTGCGCACACCGTTCCGTCTGTGCGGCTGGCGGTGACGTCGTTGCCGGACAATACGACGACCACCTCCTCATCTTCGTAAACCGGTTGCAGGAAGCGCACGCGCATGCCGCCACGCGCCAGCCAGTCCGCGCCGTAGCGCTCGACCACGGGAACTGTGAGATAGCCGTAGACGGTGACGCCGGGCACCAGTCCCCCACGGAAGCCGTAGGCGCTCGCCGTGCGGTCGTCGTGAATGCGATTCTCGGAATCGGGCGCGGTGTTGCGGGCGTGTATGCGATAAGGTTCCATTTACGCGGAAACCTTCGACGATACTATGCCGCGCGCCACACCGCAAACGACATGCCCTGCCGCCCTGAGTTCCGGCCTTCGATCCAGTGTCTCCTCTGGCGCCTTCGAAACGATTTGGAACTGCAGCACTGGGCTTCCCATCTCATCATCATCCTTTCGTTCTTCCGAGCTCAATGGTCTTCCGCCGCCTTCTGCCGGACGCGGCTCAGGGCAAGCTGGCGGAATGCGCCTACTCCCGCCTGCGCCGCGATCCACCTGCAGTCGGCCCGAAGCCCCGGTTTGCGGCACAACCGCACAATCTCCCAATGGGTCCGCCCGCCGACCACCGCCAACCGCCGTCCAGTACGTGTTTAGCCGCCAAATTCCCAGCGATCTCCTTACGGCACAAGCCGAGAATCAGCCGTTCGCGGAACACCTCCCAATCGTACTGGTGCTGTGCAGAATGCGCAAGACTCGGGGCGTTATCGGCGTTATCATGATTGCCATGGCCCTTCGTATCCCGGTGCTGCTGTTGGCGGCAATCTCCGCTGCCGCCGCGCAGAACTGGCCTTCCTTTCGCGGACCCGCGGCCGCCGGCGTCGCCGATAACCAGAATCTGCCTGTGAAATGGGACGCCGCTCGCGGCGCCGGCATCCGATGGAACACCGCGCTGCCGGGCCTGGCGCATTCCAGCCCCATTGTCTGGGGAGACCTGATCTTCGTCACCACCGCAGTCAGCAGCCGGCCGGATGCTTCCTTCAAGCGCGGCCTGTATGGCGAAGGCGACGCCTCGGACGACGTCAGCCCGCAGCAGTGGAAACTGATCTGCCTCGACCGTGCCAGCGGCAAGATCCTGTGGGACCGCACAGCCTACGAGGGCGTGCCGAAAGAAAAGCGCCACATGAAGGCCACTTACGCCAACTCCACGCCGGCTACCGATGGCAAGGTGGTAGTCGCCTTCTTCGGCTCGCAGGGACTGTATGCCTACGATCTGGCCGGAAAGCTATTGTGGAAACGCGATCTGGGAAAGCTCAACGTGGGCGCTTACGATCTGCCCGAGTACGAGTGGGGCACGGCCAGTTCGCCGATCCTCTATGGGGACAACGTCATCGTCCAGTGCGACCAGCAGAAGGGCTCGTTCCTGGAAGCCTTCGACCGCCAGACCGGCAGCACGGTTTGGAAATCCGAGCGCGACGAGCTGCCTTCGTGGGGCACGCCGGCGGTGTATCGCGGACCCGCGCGCACCGAACTGGTCACGAACGGATCGAATTTCGTGCGCGGCTACGATCCCGCGACGGGCAAAGAGCTGTGGCGGCTGGGTGGGAGTTCCAAGATCACCGCGCCCACGCCGGTCTTCGCGGACGGCCTCATCGTGGTGGCCAGCGGGCGCAGACCGGAAGCGCCCATCTTCGCCATTCGCGCCGGAGCCGCCGGCGATATCACGGGCGATACCCGCTGGGTGGCGTGGCAGAAGCAGCAGCGCGGCCCCTACATACCGACGCCGTTGATCTACGGCGGCTATCTTTACGTCCTGGGAAACGCGGGGGTCTTCGATTGCTACAGCGTGGCCACCGGCGCCGAGATTTACCGCGAGCGCATTCCGCACCAGGGGTCGGGATTCAGCGCGTCGCCGGTTGCCGCCGACGGCAAGATCTACCTGCCCAGCGAAGACGGCGACATTTTCGTGGTGAAAGCGGGCCCGCATTTCGAACTGCTGCAGAAGAACGAGATGGGCGAGCCTTTGATGGCGACGCCGGCGATTTCCGGGGGGATGCTGCTGGTGCGCACGCAGCACCGGTTGTGGGCCATCAGCGCGAAGGGAACATCGTGAGTACGCTTGCCGGTTGACCTCGGCTAAGGCAGCACTGCCGAATGAACGATCTCGTCAAAGCGGCTCTGGAACGCGGACAGTTGGGCCTCGGGAACCCGCCCGTCGAAAAACACACGCGTTTTCCCCGTGAAGATCCAAATCATGTACTCGGTCTTCTTTTGGCCCATGTTGACGTAATCGGCCACCACGCTGATGCCTTGATCGCCGTTCACCGTAAGGTGCTGCACGCTGTCGGTCCGCATTCGATAGTCCTGGTAGGAATTGCGTTGCTCGCCCTTGGTGTCCAGTTTCCGTTCGAGAAGTCCCCCAATATCCTGCACTTGTTGAGTCTGCAGCCTCAGCCCGACGGTGGCAAAACTGCCTGTAGTGGAGTCCTTCAACGTGACCAGTTGACCGTGGCTGTCGCCCCACCCCTGGCTCACCAGGGTCCAGCCCGCCGGCAAGGTGAATTCGGTGCCGGTCCAGTTGTGATGATACACATTGTTTTCAAGAGTGCCAAACTCGCGGACCTTTGCCGGAGTTTGGGCGCTCGCCAGAGGGGCCGCTGCCAACAGAGGCAAAACGGCAAAGGCAGTAAGCCGGGTCATGCGTCCTCCAGTTCGCCGCTATCGTAGCACGATTTTGCCCAAAATGACCGGGTGCCGCGCGCCGGTGGCCGAAGGCAGGTTGGATGGCTTGCGGCGCCAAGTCTGGTACGCCAGGATCGCAAAAGCTACGGCTTCCTTGGCATCCACGTCGATGCCGTAATCCGCCGAGGTGGCCATCGCCACTCCCGGCAGGAGGGCCGCCAGGTGCGCCAGAATTTGCAGGTTGTGCGCGCCGCCTCCGGATACGATCAGTTCGTCGGGCGTGCAGGGAGCGGCGGCCGTCGCGACAGCCATCGCAATCGTGGCGGCGGTGAGCACCGTAGCAGTGGCGATCAGGTCGGGAAGCGGCAAGCCGGTCTGCTTCAAGCGTGCCACGAATTCCGCGCCGTATTGTTCGCGCCCGGCGCTCTTGGGCGGCTTCTTGCGGTAGTACGGATCGGCCAACAAATCGTCGAGCAGCGCCCGATCCAAATTGCCTTGCGCAGCGATGCGGCCACCGCGGTCGAAGTTTTGCCGGCCGCCGGTGTACTCTCGCACCAGCGCATCGATCGCCATGTTGCCGGGACCCGTATCGAAGGCGATACCCGCCGGAATCACGGTGATGTTGGCGATGCCGCCTATGTTCAGGGCAATTCGCGTGCGGCGCGGATGCCCGAACAGCAGGCCGTCGACGAAAGGCACCAGCGGCGCGCCCTGCCCTCCGGCGGCAATATCGCGCGTGCGGAAATCGGAGACTACCGGCACTCCGGTGCGCTCCGCAATAACCGCCGCCTCGCCGATCTGCAATGTGCTCGCGCCGCCTTCGTGATAGATGGTCTGGCCGTGGCAGCCGATCAACTCGACCGGACCATAGCGGCGGCAGGCGCGCTGGATGGCGCGTGCGTAAAGCTCGCCCAACTGAAAATTGAGCCGCGAGATTTCGCGCGTCGTGGTGGTCGTGTTCGAGACGCCCAGGATGGCGCGGCGCACTCCTTCGGAATAGGGGGTGGATTGGAATCCGATCGTGGAGACGCGGGGACCGTTAATGTTGACGATGGCCACATCGATACCATCGAGCGACGTGCCGCTCATGACGCCGGCTACACGCACGCGCGCCTCAATTCGTCCTGCAATTCCGCCAGCAGGCGCAGCGCTTCGACGGGCCGCAGCTCATCGATATTCAAATTGCGGATGCGCTCGGCGATGCCGTAATTCAGCGGCTCGAAGAGCTGGATCTGCACCGGCCGGGACGGCTGCGCGGGTGCATCCGCCGCCGGGGACAGCTCTTCGGTGACCACGTGTTCGGTGCGCTCATGCAGCCGCAGCACTTCTTTCGCGCGCTCGATGACGCGCAGCGGCAGACCCGCCAGCCGTGCCACTTCGATGCCGTAGCTGCGGTCGGCCTTGCCCGGCTCAACCTTGCGCAGGAAGATGATGCGGTCGCCGGCTTCCTTCACCGAGACGCTCAGGTTGCGTATCCCATCAAGCTGCTCGGCCAGTTCGGTGAGCTCGTGGTAGTGCGTGGCGAAGAGCGTTTTGGCGCGCGTGCGGGCGTGGATGTGCTCCACCACCGCCCAGGCCAGCGCCAGGCCGTCGTAGGTAGCCGTGCCGCGCCCGATCTCGTCGAGCACGATAAAACTGCGCGGCGTGGCGGTGTTCAGGATCACGGCGGTCTCCGTCATCTCGACCATGAACGTGGATCGCCCGCGCGCCAGGTTGTCGGAAGCGCCGATGCGCGTGAAGATGCGGTCGATCACCGGCAGGCTGGCGGAATCGGCTGGAACAAACGATCCCATCTGCGCCAGGATGGCGATCAGCGCGGCCTGCCGCAGGTAAGTGGACTTGCCGCCCATATTGGGGCCGGTGATGATAGCGATCAGGTCGGTATCGGAATTGAGGTACAGGTCGTTCGGGATGAAGCGCCCGGCGTCCTGCTGTTCCAGACGCTCGATCACGGGATGGCGGCCGGCCAGAATCCGCATCTCGCCGCGCATTTCGCCGTTACCCGAAAACGTGGGACGCGCGTAGCGGTTCTCCGCAGCCACCTGCGCCAGCGCGGCGGTCACATCGATTTCGGCCACGGCGGCGGCAGTCGCGCGAATGCGCTGCGCGTGCGCGGCGGCGAACTTGCGCACTTCGGCGAACAGCTCCTTTTCGAGCGTGAGGATCTTGTCTTCGGCGTCCAGCACTTTGCGCTCGTAATCCTTCAGCTCCGGCGTGGTAAAGCGCTCGGCATTGACCAGGGTTTGTTTGCGCTCGTAATCCGCGGGCGCCAGGTGCTGGTTGGCTTTGGAGATTTCGATGTAGTAGCCGAAGACGTTGTTGAAGCGGACCTTCAGCGATTGGATGCCGGTGCGCGCGCGCTCGCGCGCCTCGATCTGCGCGATCACCTGGCGGCCATTGCGGCTGAGGTCGCGCAGCTCGTCGAGATCGGGATTGCAGCCGGCGCGGATCGTGCCGCCATCCGCGAGGTTGATGGGCGGCTCGTCGGCGATGCTCGCGAGGATGCGGTCGCGCGCCTCGGCGACGTGGTCAAGACGATCGTGCAGCTCGCGCAGGCGGACTGCGCGCTGGGTTTCGAAAGCGGCCTTCAGGGTGGGGATCTTTTCGAGCGAGCGGCCCAGCGCCAGCACGTCGCGCGGATTGGCGACCCCCATGGTGATCTTGGCCAGCAGCCGCTCGATGTCCAGGATGCCGCTCAGTTGCTTGCGCAATTCAGCCCGCAGGATGGTCTGCTGGAGCAGTTCGCCCGCGGCATCCAGGCGGCCTTCGATTTCCGCGCGGTCGAGCGAGGGACTGAGCAGGCGCTGGCGCAGCAGGCGGCCGCCCATGCCGGTCTGGGTCTGGTCGAGGACGTTCAACAGGGTGGCGTCGTTGCGCTCGCCGGCGAAAAGCGGTTCGACCAGTTCCAGATTGCGCACGGTCACAGCGTCCAGCAGCATGCTTGCGGCGCGGTCGTAATGCGTGGGACGGTCGAGGTGTTCGAGTGCGGCGCGCTGGGTTTCGCGCAGGTAATGCAGAATGGCGCCGGCCGCGCACACAGCCGCCTGCCGGTTGGCCAGGCCGCATCCATCGAGCGACAGCAAGTGGAAGTGATCGCGCAGCGTACGGTCGGCGTAATCGAAACTGAAGATCCAGTCTTCCAGGTCGGTGCGCAGATAGCGGGGCCCGTGATCTTCGTTCGCCAGCAGAGGCAGGTCGGCGGGGTACAGCACCTCACGCGCGCCCAGCTGTTCGATGGCCGCGTTGACTTCGGACGCGTCCATTTCCGTGACGCGGAACTCGCCTGTGGAGACATCCACGTGGGCCACGCCGGCGCGATTGCCGAGCCGGGAGACGGCTGCCAGATAGTTGTTTTCGTGCGAGCGCAGGGCCAGCGAATCGGTGGCGGTGCCGGGCGTGATCACGCGCGTGATTTCGCGCTTGACCAGCTTCTTGGCGACCGCGGGATCCTCCATCTGGTCGCAGATGGCGACGCGGTGGCCCTTTTGGATGAGGCGCGCGATGTACCCTTCCGCGGCGTGATAAGGGACGCCGCACATGGGGATGGCGGCGCCTTTTTCCTTGTTGCGGGAGGTGAGGGTGATCTCCAGCTCGCGCGCGGCGAGGATTGCGTCTTCGAAGAAAAGCTCGTAGAAATCGCCGAGGCGGAAGAGCAGGAGGGCGTGGGGCACCTGTTGTTTGATGGCGTGGTACTGCCGCATCAGCGGGGTGGATGGGTCGGTGGTCATTTATGAAGAGCGGGGCTGCGAGCCCCGCGCAGGCTTTGAGCCTGCCCCACTAGGCGTAGATGCCTCGCAGCTTGATGGCTTCAGCCACCCGGTCGAGGGCCA
>DATKFU010000184.1:0-2187 GCA_035511215.1 Bryobacteraceae bacterium
CGTGGCGTCGATGGGGATGATGGCAGGCTCCACGGCCAGATCCGCGGCGGCGCCGAAATGCAGCCGGAGGCCTTCGGGGAGATGCACCGATGCGGGCCGGAACAGTTGCAGATGGGCGCGGCCGAGCGGCACGCCATCCCCTTCAATAGCCAGATCGGCCCAATCGCCGTGCAGCGCGTCGGCAGGCACATCCACCGCATAGTCGATTTCCAATGGTGACTTCCTCGTGGGCGTGGCGGAAAACCCTTCGGGCAGACGCAGGCGCGAGCGATCGGCAAGCTGCTCGGAAGAGTAGGAAGTGGAGATTATGTTGGCGCGGCCGATGATGAGGCGTTTGGCCTCCTCGAAGAAGGCGGAGTGTTCCGGCGCTTCGATGGCCAGCGCTACCCGGATCAGGCTGGCGGGGCCCTTGCCCTGGGGGATCTTCAAGCGGACGCGCAGAGTCTTCTCGTCAAAATCGAACTCGACGAGATGGCCGCCCGCAAGGTAAGGTCCACTGGGCCGCCGCGCGAGCTGCAGCACGGCTTCGGCCGGAGCGGGCGCGGCGAACTCCATGGCCAGCGTGCCGTTTTCGAACTCGACGGTCTGCAGTTCCGCCGTCGCGTAGACAATGTGTTCGGCGTTGGAGAATTCCGTGCATTCGCGGCAAAGCCCGGCGGCGCCCAGCGAGACATTCACGGGCAGCCATAACGTCTCGTGGGGCGCGAGTTGGACGTTTTCGATCTCTATGGAACGCTTGGCGAAAGGGTCCCAGGCGCGCAACGTCCGCTGGAACGGCTGACGGCTTTGGTTGACGATGGAGACCGCGGAAGCGACGCCAGGCGCGCGCGAAACCACTTCAGTGGCGATCACTCCGGGCGCGAGTTTGCCCGTGGCCAGCCGCACAGGGTTGGCGCGCTCCGGCCGCATGCCGGGCAGCAGCGCTCCCCAATGCCGCAACAAGGCCGCGTTGCGGCGGAGGGCCGTTACCGTAGGCCGCTCGTCGCCGTTCAAGGAGACCGCACCGGCGCGGTAGAGCGGGCTGCCCGGGCGTTCCCATCCGGCGGGGTATAGGGCGTCCTCGACATCTTCCCAGAGGAGCGCGCCGCCCGCGGTGGCCAGAGCTTGGCGGCTACGGGTCATGGCAGCCGGGTCGTGCGCGGAAACCACGGTCACCGGCAGGGGCGGCGCGGGCGCATCCAGAATGGCCGGGTTGATGCCGGCGCCACCTTCGACAAAAGCGATGGGACCGCCGTGCTTTTCGGTCTGGGGCGCCAGCAGGTTCTCCAACTCTTGCAGCCACGCCCGGGCGGCTCTGCGGTCCTGCGCCAGACCCGGCTGGTAGCCGGCCGGATAGCCGTTGTTGAGCCAACCTTTCACGGGCGGCAGCGGACGGATCCAGGCCCGCATTTCGAGATGGCGGAGCAGCCGGATGAAGCCCAGCAGATCGCGGCGCGGGCTGGTGGCGCCGGTGAAGTCGCAATCGCCCGCGTCCACCTGATGCCAGTTCCACGGGATGGAAAACTCCACGGTGCGGATGCCTACGGTTTTAAGCCAGACCAGTTCGCGCTCCCACAGCGTCCGCGGATACAGGTAGTAGGGGAATTCGACGGCCTGCACGAACTCCGGAAGCGGCGCGGGCTCGGGGGCGGGCAGGGCCGTGGCGAAAGCCAGCAGCAAGAGGAGCGGGCGCAGGCGCATCAAAAGGGCCTGCGCAATCGGTAATCCTCGACGAGGGGCATGCGCACAACCTTGCACATTTCAAATAGACGCGAGCGGGCGCGGGAACCGATACGTTCCGCCAAAGAAGTTTTGTAATCTGGCTTGCCCAGCGCGGTGTTCCGGTCGATCATGACGCTGCCGGCATCGGGGTCCGGAAGGTTGGTAGTGGCGATCAGCGGCTTCTTGTTATTGCAACGGTAGGTGATGATGCTGGTGACGGTGTCTTCGACCCAGTCGGTGACGCGGTGCGCACCCAGATCGTCGAGCAGGAGCACTTCGGTATCGAGCGCGAAGCGGTAAGCCTCGCGGTCGGCGGAGCCGGAGGCCTGGTTGTAGCCGGCGCGAATACGGTCGAGCAGGTTCTGATAATCGAAGAAGAGGCCTTCGAATCCGCGCCCGATTAAGATGCGGAGGGCGGCCACGGCCAGATGCGTTTTGCCGGTGCCGGGGTCGCCGACGAGCAGGAGACCCAGGTGCTTGCCGGTG
>DATKFU010000185.1:0-4777 GCA_035511215.1 Bryobacteraceae bacterium
GGGGGAAAGAGGAGCCATCGTGGCGCCTGGCTTCCCGTCTACGATCCCTCCACGGAAGAGGTTATCGCCGAAGTTCCCGACGCCGGCGCCGATGACATCGACTGCGCGGTTCAAGCGGCCGTGGCCGCCTTCGAATCCGGACCCTGGCCGCAAACCACCGCGCAGGATCGCGGCCGCCTGCTCTTCAATATGGCCGGCCGCATCCGCGCCCACGCTCCCCACCTGGCTGAACTCGAATCCCGCAATTGCGGCAAACCCATCGTCGAAGCGGAATACGACATTAACGACACGGCCACCTGTTTCGAATACTACGGCGGCATGGCCACCAAAGTCTTGGGGCACGTGAATCCGGTCCCCGACAACGCCCTCAGTCTTGCCCTGCGCGAGCCCGTGGGGGTGGCCGGCCAGATCGTCCCTTGGAATTATCCGCTGCTCATGGCCGCCTGGAAACTCGCGCCCGCCCTGGCCGCCGGCTGCACCTGCGTGCTCAAGCCCGCCGAGCAGACGCCCCTGACCGCGCTCGAAATCGCGGGCTGGTTCGCTGAAGCCGGATTCCCGCCGGGCGTGGTGAACGTAGTCCCTGGCTTCGGCGAATCGGCCGGCGCGCCGCTGGTGGCGCATCCCGGCGTCGACAAGATCGCCTTCACCGGCAGCGCCGCCGTCGGCAAGCTGATCATGAAGAGCGCGGCCGACACCGTCAAGCGCGTGACCCTCGAACTGGGCGGCAAGTCGCCCAACATCTTCTTCGCCGACGCCGATTTCGAAGCCGCCATCGACGGCGCGCTGTTCGGTGTCTTCATCAACCAGGGCGAGGTGTGTTCCGCCGGCAGCCGCATCCTGGTCGAGAAGCCCATTTACCATAAGTTCGTCGAAGCCATGGTGGAGAAATCCAAGCGCATCCGCCTGGGCCCGCCGCTCGACCGCGAAACCAAGATGGGCCCCCTGGTAAGCCGCGAGCAGTACGATCGCGTTCGGCAGTATCAGGAACTGGGCAAGTCCGAAGCCAGGCTCGTCGCGGGTGGCGGACGTGCGCCGGGCGAAGCCAAGGGATACTACGTCGAGCCGACCATATTCGCCGACGTGGATAACTCCGCCCGCATCGCCCGCGACGAAATCTTCGGACCGGTGGCCGCCGTCATTCCATTCGATGGAGAAGCCGACGCCATCCGTATCGCGAACGACACCCCCTATGGCTTGGCCGCCGCCGTGTGGTCCCGCGATATCTTCCGCGCTTTCCGCATCGTCAAAGCCCTGCGCGCCGGCATCGTCTGGGTCAATCACATGCAGCCGACGCATGTGGAAGCCCCCTGGGGCGGCTATAAGCAGTCCGGCTTCGGCCGCGAGTTAGGACCCTGGGGCATCGAAGAGTATCTCGAAACTAAGCAAGTCTATATCAACCTCAACGAGCAACCCATCGGTTGGTATTAGCTCCTACCGATACTCCACACTAACCAGAAACAGCCCTTTCGCCGGCGCCGTGGGGCCGGCTTTGCGCGGGCAGCCGGCCGCCAGTAACGCGTGCAGGCTGCGTTCGTCCAGGTTGCCGCGTCCGGCTTCCAGCAGCGATCCCACGATGTTGCGCACCATGTGCTTCAGAAAACCGCTCCCGCGCACGCGATAGGTCAGCCGGTCCGGACCCGCTTCCAGGCGCGAGGCGAAGATGGTGCGCACTTTCGTTTTGCCCTCGTCGTCGCGGTCGTCGGAAGCCGCAAAGGCGCTGAAGTCGTGCTCCCCCTCCACCACCGGCGCGCAAGTCAGCATGCCATCCAGGTCCAGTTGGTAGGGATGATGATGGACGTAGCGCCATTCCCACGGCGGGCAGACCTCCGCGCGCACGATGCGGTATTCGTAGGTCTTCGCCAGCGCCTGAAAGCGCGGATGGAAATCGGGCGCGGCCTCCTCCGTCGAGAGCACTCGGATGGAGGCGGGCAGCAACCGGTTCATGGCCTTGCGCAGGTTCGGCAGCGGAATGGGATTTTCGATGCTGAAGGCGGCCACCTGTGCGAGGGCGTGTACGCCGGCGTCCGTGCGGCCGGATCCGGCCACGTGCACCGGACACCCTTCGATTTCGCCAACCACGCATTCGAGCGTGCCCTGAATCGTGGGCAGGCCAGGCTGCACTTGCCAGCCGTGGAAATTTGTGCCGTCATACGCGAGTTGGATTCGAATGCGGCGCATCAGGCGCTCTTGTAGCTAACCGCGCCTGTACTACGGCCGGCTCCGCATATGAACATACTGACCCACGACTCGATCATACTCGAAATACAGGTCCTTCTCGGGGCCGCGCTACGCTTGAAGGATGTTGAATCTCACCAGAGACTTGCGGTTTACGGCTCAGATAGACGGCTCTCCAGAGACGATCTTCGATTTAATCGCGGATGTGCCGAACTATAGCCGCTGGCTGCCGGATTCATCCGCATTTGGCGGTACGGTCGATGTCACGCCATATCCTGTGCGTCTCGGCACCACCTATCTCGATGCCGGACCAATCGAGAAACCTGGCTCCGTCACGGAGTACGATCCGCCCAAACACATCTCTTTTCATCATATGGTCCAGTTGAGGCGAGGGCCGCTGAACACGGACGTTGACGCTCGCATTCGGTACACGTTCGAGCCCAACGATGGTGGGACGTTCGTAGACCGGAGACTTGTTCTCGCCTTCTAGCTTCGCGGAATCTTCATCCTGGCACTGCCTTTTATTCTGTATGGATTTCGCAAGGAGAACGTCCGCACGCTCGCAGCGCTAAAGCGATATGTTGAACGGCGCCCAGCCCACCGCGCCATGCGCCCGGCCGACAGACGTTAGCGCTCCGCCCGGCAGCCTCATCCTGGCCGCGAGCCCGGCTTCACCACCGGCACGCCCTGCGCGCACAGCGGGCACTCCGCCGGATCGTAAGTCACCACCTGCGGCGTCACCAGCGCCACGCGCGGCTCTCCCACATCCGCACGCCCTCCGCTGCGATCCACGATGGAGCCGGCCCCCAGCGGGCGCGCTCCGGCCGCACGCAGCACTTCCACTACGTCGCGCGTGCAGCCTCCGGTGGTGACCACATCTTCCACCACCAACACCGCCTCGCCCGCACCTGCCAGCCGTGGAAATCGGAGCCATCGTAGGCGAGTTGGATTCGGATGCGGCGCATGTTGCCGGACCGGGCGCTTGCCGTTTAATTGTGCAGCCTTTCGAGAGCGGCGATTTCACGAGCGACAACATGGCGCAAGGGTGGTAAGGCCACTTTTACCGTGTCCCACACCAGCTTCGCGGCGACGTCCTCATAGTCATGGCGGTAGACGTTGCCGGCACTGGCCATGTTTTTCCAGGCGATAGCCGGGTATCGGGCTTTCATCTCATCCGGCAGACGGCGGGACGCCTCCGATATGATTTCCAGGCACCGGGTTTACGGCATAGGCCGTGCGTGCGTCGTCCCGAAACGCCTCGTAATCCATGCCCGCGACGAATTGGGTAGCCATGTCGATATTGTGCTGCATATCGCGCAAGGCGGCCGTAGTGTTAGAAGGCATAGATGGCGTCGGTTGTAGCCGCCGGTTTCACGTAAGCCTTCAGTCCGTCGCGGTTCACCACGTCCACCCGGCCATCGAACAGGGCGGCGATGTAATTCTTCAAACCGGCATAATCAAAAACGGTGATGCGGGCGGCGGGATCGAATTCGATCATGATGTCCGTGTCGCTCTCAGGCCGCTGATCTCCCCGCGCCCGCGAACCGAACAATGCGGCATGAGCTACACCCAGCTTGCGCAAGGCGGCTTCGTTTTCCCGCAGCCGGGCCAGGATGTCGTCACGGTTCATAACGTACTTTCAATCTTAACCCGCGTCAGGAGAAATCCGCACGTTGCAACGCCAGGCGCAGGAACATTTCAAGGCACCTATCTGCGCCTCCTGTCCGGGGCGTTAAGATAAGAAAAGTTATCCTGAAAGGCAGGAGCCGACCAATGCAAGTGCACTTCACCCCCGACGCACAGGCCAAGCTAGACCGGCTGGCCATAGACACCGGCCGCCCTACGGACGAATTGCTACAAGATGCCTTTCTCGGGTATTTCGACGACTTGACCGGGACGCGGCAGATGCTCGACAGCCGCTATGACGATCTCAAAAGCGGCAGAGTGAAACCCATCAGCGGCGATGAGATGAAAGCGCGCTTGCGCGCAAGAAGCGCGGCGCGGCAAGCCGAGCAGCAGTGACCACCTACGATTTTCACCCGGAAGTTGAGCATGACTTTGCGGAAATTTGGGACTTCATCGCCAAGGACAGCCCCGCCGCTGCTGACATGGTGATTGCCGATATCCTGGACACCATTGAAGCCTTGGTCCCCTTTCCGCATTGAGGCTACCGCCGCCCCGACCTCACCGGACGGCCCTTGAGATTCACGAACCAAGCACAATTACCTTGTCGCCTACGCGCCAGACGAAGAGCCACTGTGTGGCCGTTATTCATAGCAGCCGCAGCCCGCGCGTGATGGCTGCGATCTTGAGAGGCAGGGAGTAAGGGTGGTATCGCGAATAACCACATAGGTTTCACAAGGGGCAGGCTTGTCGCCCACTCGCGTACCAGCCGCCCGCCCCACCCCCGTCACCCCGGCCGCGACCCCGGCTTCACCACCGGCACGCCCTGCGCGCACAGCGGACACTCCGCCGGATCGTAAGTCACCACCTGCAGCGTCACCAGCGCCACGCGCGGCACTCCCACATCCGCATGCCCTCCGCTGCGATCCACGATGGAGCCGGCCCCCAGCGGGCGCGCTCCGGCCGCACGCAGCACTTC
>DATKFU010000186.1:0-6847 GCA_035511215.1 Bryobacteraceae bacterium
GTACGGCGGTTCAGGGACGCCAATTGCGTGGCCAGCCAGGCGCGTTGCTCTTCATCCGCCATGCTGAGCCGCAGCGCGGATTCCCAGAACTGGCGCGCGCCATCGTTGTCTCCAAATAACTCGCGGAGCCGCGCACCACGCTCCAGGCCGCCCACGTTGGTCGAGCGCAGATTGAGCATCCATTGTGCCGAGCGTTCGGCTTCGGTATAGTCGCCCAAACCCAGCGCGGCGTCGGACACCAGTCCCCAGGCTTCCACATCGTCCGGTGTGCCGTGGTTGAGCGGGCGGGCGCGTTCCAGCGCTTCACGGTACTGGCGCCTGGCCAAAAGGACTTTCACCTCCAGCTTGCGGCCTTCAAAGTCGTCCGGCGCAAGCTGCAGGGCCTGGTGAATGGCCTCTTCGGCGTCGGCCAGGCTGTTCGCGGAATCGCTGGCGCGCGCTTGTTTCAACGAGGTGCGCGCACGCAGCTTCAAGCTGTCGACCTGCGCCGCAGGTTTCGCGGTTAGGACGGCGAGCAGCGCCAGTCCAACGGTTTTGACCGGAGTATTAAAAGTTGGTTTCATAAGTTGTCGCATGCGCTGCCCGACGGCCGCGGCTCGGATGTTTTCGGGCCGCGCCGTCGGCAAGCGTTGTGTTTTAGTTGATTGGACAAATCCCGCCGGCATCTCCCGTACAACCGGGCTCGCCCGGATCTACGTGCCGTGCGGTGTATCCGCTTTGGGCCCAGCCTACATAGGGGAACGTCTCCTGAAGAGGTACGTCGTTGACATTGACGCCGTCACCCAGCAGCAGGTTGTACTTGGTGCTGTCTGCCAGGATGCCCTGCACCACCCGCAACGAGATGTCGGTGACATCGTCCGAAATGCGGCGGCCATTCGGGTATCCGGCAGCATCGCCACCCAGCAATCCCAAACGGCTGCGGTTGGCCGCCGGTGTGGGCGGAACGCCGGTATTCAGGCGGAGCAGATCGGCCACCGGACCGGCCGGCGTGCCGGTTGCCGCGATGGGCGGCGCGTAGGTCACCAGGGGTAGCAAATCGGTGCGCGGCGGCGTGGGAATGGGGAATACTCCGGCGCCGAACAGCGCCTCATAAGCGGCGTTCAGTACGCGCGCGAGTTTGGGGTCGAGATCGAAGTTGGCGAACTGCGAATCGTTCACCGGCTGGCTCATGCTCCAGTAATCCTTGAAACCCGTCCCGATGATCAACTCGTTGATCAGCGGGTTGCCCATGCGCTGCACTTGTTGGAAACTCCCCGCGTACCGCACCGGCGCAGGCGCGCTGCGGATGGTAACTGCCGGCCGGGAAGTGGTTCCCCACGCGCCAATGGTCGCCGCGCTGCTAGTGGGGGGTTCGACCTGTCCGGTGCTCGTCAACATAGCGATGGGAACTTCGATGGCAATCACGTTGACGTTGTAGCCCGACACATTGTCCGGCGCATAGTTTTGCGTATTGTCCGCATCCTGGGCCGCAGTCAACACGCCCGGAATACCCGACGGGAAGGCGCCCGACCGCGGGTTGAAGGTGTCGAATGCAGCACCCAGGTCGATATAGAACGGATCGTCGGCGGTGCCGGCAAAGACCCGGATTCCGTTGCTGGTGGTATAGATTCCCTGCGCGGCCAAGGCCGGATAGTTGGGCATGGTACGCGGGCCGACGTTGGCTGGAACGGCATAAAAGTTGCCGCCCCCCTGCTTGGTCAAGACAGTCGGCACGCCATTCACCAGCATCGTGATGGTGTAGGTCTGGCTCAGATTAAATCCGCCCGATCCGGCCCCGGTCAGGGCCGTGATGGCCGGCGGTATGATCGGAGTTCCGGGGGGCACCGGCGCCGGCGAATCGGCCGGGGCGGGGATGCCACTGAGCGCACCCAGGAAGCCTGTGTAGATATTTGGCAGCGCGCTCGCCGGCGACGAAAACTGGAACTGAAACGAGACTTCCGCCATAGCTGTCTGGTTGTTGTCGATGTTGATGGCATACTGTATGCCCGGATCGAACGGAAAATAGTTGGGGCCGTTGCTGGCATCGAGCAACGGGTCTACGTCCAAAATAAACGTTACTTTCGTCGGATCGTCGTAACTGACGAAAGCGAAGAAGTCTGCGATATCGGCCGCCCGGTCCAGGGCGGTGATGGGCGCTTCACGATGGCTGGCGCCAAATACGGCCCCTGGTTGCGCCACCATGAATGCGGCGAGAATAACTGCGATGTGCCTTCCCGTCATCTTCATTTGCACCTCTCTCAAGTGTCTGAGTTTTGAATTTTAAATCCCACATCCACACCGGATTTGGGACTTCCAAACGATCTACGAGATGGGCGCCCGAAATGGATTGCGGAAACTTGTAACGAGTCTGCTGTTAAACCGACGCAACCGGCGTAGGCGCGCCTGAGCGCTTGGATCAATCGCTTGGAGCGGGCGCGGTCCAGCAGCTTTTCATGCGGAGCGCCTCCTCCACCGCCGGCGCGCGGCCTTCGTTGGTGAGACGTAATGACGGCGACGGCGATCGTCGCCGGGAACCCGCGCGGCGTAAGGAAACAAGGGTATGATCGGATACCGTGTTACGATGGTCGGGAATCCGTTCAGGATGCGATCGGTTTGGGCCCCCTGCGACGAACAGATCCCTCCACCAAAAATATAGGAGCAGACGCACAGACATGAAGATTGGAGTGTTGGGAGGCGACGGTTATTGCGGCTGGGCCACGGCGTTGTACTTGTCGGCGAAAGGGCACGAGGTTGCCATTGTCGATAATTTCTCGCGCCGCCAATGGGACCATGAGCTTGGAGTGGAAACCCTAACCCCCATCCGTCCTCTAGCGGAGAGACTGAAGGTTTGGCATCAGCACACCGGACGGACCATCGAGTTGTTTAGCGGCGACGTGACCGACTACGACTTTCTGTCATCAACGATCCAGGTCATGGAACCCGAGGCCGTGATCCACTTCGCCGAGCAGCGCTCGGCGCCGTATTCCATGATTGACCGCAAACACGCGGCCTTTACGCAGGTTAACAATGTGGTGGGCACCCTCAACCTGCTCTTTGCGCTTCGCGAGTACCGGCCCGAGTGTCACTTGGTGAAGCTGGGGACCATGGGCGAATACGGCACGCCCAACATCGATATAGAAGAAGGCTACATCAAGATCGAGCATAACGGGCGGCGGGACGTGCTGCCGTTCCCCAAACAGCCCGGGTCCTTCTATCACCTCTCCAAGGTGCACGATAGCCACAACATTATGTTCTGCTGCCGGATTTGGGGTCTGCGCGCCACGGATCTGAACCAAGGCGTGGTTTACGGCACGATCACCGACGAGGTAGCCATCGACGAAGCGCTCATCAACCGCTTCGATTACGACGAAGTTTTTGGCACGGTGCTGAACCGGTTCTGCGTGCAGGCGGCCGTCGGATATCCGCTGACGGTGTACGGCAAGGGCGGGCAGACGCGCGGCTACCTGGATCTGCGCGATACCGTGCGGTGCGTGGAACTGGCTTGTCTGACGCCGGCCAAACCGGGCGAATGCCGCGTCTTCAATCAATTCACGGAGCAGTTCAAGGTGATGGAACTGGCCCGCATGGTGCAAGCGGCCGCCAAGAAGATGGGACTCATGGTGGAGATCGATCACCTGCCAGCGCCGCGCGTGGAAGCCGAGGAGCACTACTATAACGCCAAGCATTCCAAGCTGGTCGACCTAGGGCTGCAGCCGCACCTTTTGTCCGAGTCGCTGCTCGATTCGCTGATGAATATCGCGGTGAAGTACCGGGAACGCATCGACGAGTCGCTCTTCCCGCCGCAGGTGAACTGGCGGAACGCGCGCAACGACCGCAAGCGCAGCCGCCCCCTCACTGTCGCGGCGCGATAGCAAGCGTAAGCGAAGAGCGGGTCCTGGAGGACCCGCGCAGGACTGGAGTCCTGCCTCACGGTCGCGTTCACAGCGGATGGTTGGTCAGCACCACCTTGCCTCCACTTGCAGCCACCGGAACCAGCGCCGCTTTTCCCACCAGCTTCTCAAATCGCGGCACCGCATAATCGCTGGCCACCACGTAACACCGTTCCGCGCCCAGCCACATGTTCTTCCATTGCGCGTCGTCGATGAACACGTCTGGCGCGCCGGGCGCATACGATCCATAGACCAGGTTGTTGAACCGGCCATTCAGCAGCAGCGCCGTCCGGTTGGTGTAGAAGAACACCGAAGAGAACGTGTAGTAATGATGGTCCACAATCAGCTTGCCTTCGGGAGATCGCAGCAGCGCCTCCGCCAGCGGGCGCGACGATAGATAAGGGTCGAATACCACCATCGCCAGCCGCGCCGCGTGGAAAAACAGGACCATCATCAACGCCGCGGCCACAAACGCGCGCCGGCCGGCCGCACGCACCGTTCCCAACGCGCCCGCAAGGAACGCCACTGCGGCCACTGCCAGCGGCAGCCGCAAATATGCGAACGACGCCAGCGTCAGGTCTTCCATGTGGCTGAGCGACAGCGTATAAGTTCCGGGACGCTGCGAAAGCGCCGTCGAGATATCGCCGGGCGCGGCAACGTTCCGCACTAGAACGAAGATCGTAATCAGCGCCACCGCGGCGCATCCCGCGATTACCGAAATCACGCGCGTGCCGCGCTTGACCCACTTGCCTCCTGCCGCCATCGCCGAACCGAGCAGCAGCGCCAGCGCCGGATAGCAAGGCATAGTGTAGTATTCCTGGGTCGTCGAAAAGGTGAAGAAAACCAGCATGAACCCGGTCCAACTGAGCGCCAACAGCCGCGTGCGGCCGGCGCGATCGACCGGCTTGAACGAGAGCTTCGCTACCGCTGGAAAATAAAGGCTCCAGGGAAACAGCCACAGCAGGTGGAACAGCCAGAAATACACGCGCGGCACGGTGTTGTAGTCGCGCGGGTAGCGCAAGTTCAGGAACCGCAGTACCTGTTCGTTCATGAAATAGAACCACAGGAATCCGTGATACTCTCCGGGCGCGCTGCGAAAGCTGAAAGAGAAGTACGGCGGATTGCGCAGCGTGGCGAGCACGTGCCAGGGCGCGGCAATCAAAAGTACGATCAGCAATCCGCTGAACGGGTGCAGCCGCCTCCATGTCTTCGCGGAGAACAGTTGGTGCGTAAGAAAGAGGTAGATCGCGGCCGCCGCAGCCGGAAACAGCACCGCCACCGTGCTCTTCAGCAGCAGCCCCACCCCCAGGCTGGCAGCCAGAACAAAAGCCCACACGCGCGGGTGCGGCTCTTCTTCGTCGAGCGCGCGGAGGAAAGCCCACATGGCCAGCGCAACGGTCAGCGTCAGCATCACATCGGGAATCAGCACCCGCGTGAACAGAAAGAGTCCGATGCACGTGGCTACGATCAGGCCCGCGTAGAATCCGGCGCGGCGTCCAAACGCCCAGATGCCGAACGCGGCGGTCAGCCAGCATAGCCCCATCGCGGAGAGCGCTACAGGTATGCGCGCGGCCCAGTCGTGTACGCCGAAGATCTTGTAAGCGAGCGCGATCGTCCAATAGATGAGCGGGGATTTTTCCAGGTAGGCCACGCCATCCAGGCGCGCCGTCACCCAGTCGCCCGAAACGAGCATGGTGCGCGCGATCTGCGCCTGCACGGCATCCACGTCGTCCATCAGCGATGGAGGGGAAACGATCGAGCCCAGATATACCGCGCCGGCAAACACCAGGACCGCTAGATAGATGTAGAGATGCCGGCCGGCTGATGGTTGAGCGCGGCTGCCGGCGTCGTTTGTATTTGCCATCTCTTCATCCACAGGAACAGGATCATCAGCCCCCACAGATGATACCCGAGATTGGCGCGGCGTTCCAAGTGCCGGCGCATGCACGCTTCGATGGCGGCAAGGCGGAACACTTCGGCGTGTTCGGATGCGCCGGCAGTCAGCGTGTCCCGCATCAATTCCCGGAGCGGACCGCGCAGCCACTGGTGAGCCGGGATATCGAAGCCGATTTTCTTCCGCCGCAGTATCGAAGGCGGCAGCTTGCCCTTCATCAGGTCTTTCAGAATGACCTTTTGCCGCGAACCGCGAATCTTGAAATGCGCGGGCAATGAAGCGGCGAATTCCACGATGCGGTGGTCCAGGAACGGCGGCCGCACTTCGATGGAATGGGCCATGCTCATGCGGTCTACCTTCATCAGAATATCGTCTGCCAGATAATAGCGCTGATCGAACCAAAGATATGCCGCCAGATCCTCGCCCGCCAGTGCCAGCTCTTCGAGAATTGCAGCCAGAGTGCGACGGCCTGGAGCGCACACCAGCGCGTTCTTCTCCGTGTCCGAAAATGTGCCGTTCCAATACACGTGCGCGCGCGCAGGCGCCATCCGGCAGCCTTCCAGAAAACGCTTCAGCATATATTCAAAGCTGATCTTGTCGTCCGAAACCGGCCAGCGCCGCACGGCCGCGAGCGCCGGTCCCAAGACGCTCGCGGGCAAGCGTCGCATCGGACGAGCATATCGATCGGCGCGGTAAGTCAGATATCCGCCGAATAGTTCGTCGGCGCCTTCACCGCTCAGCGCAACGGTAACCTTCTGCCTGGTCATTTTGGAGAGATACCAGACCGGCAGCGCGCCCGCGTCGGCGTCCGGTTCATCGAAATAATGGGCGAATTCTTCGATGGCGTCCGCCAGGCCCACCTCGGGGTTGACGTCGAACTCTTCGTGATCGGTGCCGTATTGCGTGGCCGCCGCCCGGATATATTTCGTTTCGTCGAAGCTGCGCCCGCGGAACGAAATGGAAAACGTTTTCAGCCGGTTGGCGGATGCTGTCGCGGCATAGTGCAGCACGGTCGACGAATCGATGCCGCCGCTGAGCCAGACCCCTAGCGGAACATCCGAAAGCAGATGCTCGCGCACCGATT
>DATKFU010000187.1:0-27161 GCA_035511215.1 Bryobacteraceae bacterium
GTCGTAGTGTCGATCTGGTTGTCGATGGTCAATAGCGTGCCGCTTCCAATCTTCGTCTGCGCGGTGCGGTCATAAGCATCCACGGTGAGCTTGGCCTTCTGCTTCAGCCGGGCTTCAACCTGGCCCAGGCTGTCTTCCGGGATCGTAAAAATGACGGTGATGGGCTCCAATTGCGTAATGATTGCCAGTGTGGTGGCGCTCGCGGACTGCACCACATTGCCCGGATCCACGAGCCGCAGACCCACCCGGCCGGAGATGGGAGCCGTGATATGGCAGAACTCGACCTGGATCTGGTCGTATTGCACTGTTCCCTGGTCGTTTTTCACTGTGCCTTCGTCCTGCAGCACAAGTTTTTCCTGGTCGTCCAGGATTTGCTTAGCAATGCCGTTGCGAGCCCACGCCGCACGGTAGCGTTCCAGGTCCATCCGGGCTTGTGCCAGCACATTCTCGTCGCGCTCGAGCGCGCCTTGCGCCTGCACCAGAGTCGCGCGGTAGGGACGGGAATCGATGTCGATCAACGGATCGCCCTTGGTTACCCGCTGCCCCTCCGTGTAGTGCACGGCGACGATCACGCCATCCACCTGGCTGGTGATCGAATCGGTATAGACTGGAGTGACCGTGCCGATTGCGTCAAGGTAGACGCCGATGGATCCCTTTTGAGCCGTCGCGCTTGTGACGCTGATTCCCGGGACGGGGCGTGCCGCGGCCGCCGCCTTTTTCTCGGCCTCCGCATCGCGGTGGTGGAGGATCAGCACGATCGCGAGTGCCACGGCCAGCAGTAACAGAATCCAGATGACGATCCGCGCAGTCCTGTGACGGGGACGCGGAGCCGCGAGTTGATGGTCCGGACCGATGGGCGAATGCGGCTTTGTGTCATCTGTCAATCGGAATCTCCTCTTCAGGTCCGAATCCCACGCAAGTTCATGCTGTTGAGCAACGACGTCCTGTCTAAGGGCGGCTCAGCCTAATCGTCCCGATGTGATATTTGATCCACCACATCCCGCCTGCCATAGGATGAGCGTCGTCAGCCTACCCCGGGAAATCAGGATTTGCGTCGATTGGGTTGCGGTGAACAGGCAAATAGCGTCCGAAACTGGCCCCACCGTCCGCGCGACGTTTGGTCGCCAGCACGGCACGTTCCAGAACGGAATTTCAGCCAGCCGCAGGGCGCATGCCGCTGAGCCTGTGCGGGTTAGCGGAACGTCGCCGGAACCGGGATGCAAAGGTTGCACTTCGAATGCGAAGTTCTTGCCGACCCGCGACCCTGTGAATGCAGGATCTTCAGCAGGCCGTTCCCGGCCTCCGCGGGAAACTGATTGCCAGTCGAGCTGCGCCGCACAGCGGGCACCGTCCCGCGCTTATCGCTTACAATACGAAGTTCGATCCTTCTTCCTGTAAGGGCGCTTTGCAGACTGGAACGGAAGCTGTCCCAGTGCAAGGTGAACCACCAATTCGAATGCTGTTGCGTCTCTACGCTAAGGTGAACGAATGCAGGCCGAGAACTTTTTGGTTGCCGCTGTTTTAGCGGGGCTCACGATCGCCGTCCCGCCTCGCGCAGTGTCGCAGGGCTCTACCCCGGCTGCCACCACTCCCGCTCCAGCCACGCCGGCTCCCGCGGCACAAGTTGCACCGGGAACTGGCGGCCGCCGGTTCGGGGGATTCGTTCCCGGCCAGCACCGTCCGCCCGGCGACCCCGTGCAGATCGCGCACGGAAAGGCGCTCTTCGCCGTGAACTGCGTTTCGTGCCACGGCGTAGACCTCCGCGGCGGCGACCTCGGCGGACCCAACCTTTTGCGATCGCACGTGTCGCTCAGCGACCAGAACGGCGAATTGATTCTCCCCATCATTCAGGGCAGCCGGCAAGACGAGGGCATGCCGGCCATTCCCATCGATCCGCAGGACGGGTTGGCGGTGGCGGCATATATTCGCAGCGTCGTCGAAACTATCGGATCGCAGGGCCGGCCTCCATCGCTTGGGAAAGAGGCGCCCAGCATCCTGGTCGGCGATGCGAGCACCGGCCAGGCATACTTCACCGCCAAGTGCGGTAGCTGCCATTCCGCAACGGGCGATCTGCAAGGGATTGCAGCGAGAATCACCGACCCCAAGATCCTACAGACCAATTGGGTCGCCGGTGGCGGGCGAAGACGGCGCATGCCGGCGCCGGGTGCGGCGAGTCCGCGTACCGCCACCGTGTCGGTCACTCTGGCGTCCGGAGAGAAAGTCGAAGGCCGGCTCATTCGAATCGACGACTTCCTGGTAACCGTGGGGCTGGCCGACGGCGCCGTGCGTACATTCCGACGCGACGAAGACGTACCGAAAGTGGAAGTCCACGATCCGATGAAAGCTCACCGCGATCTGATGGCGGTATACACCGATAAAGACATACACGACGTGACTGCATATCTGGTGACTTTGAAATGACAATCGGCAAAATGCTGCTGGCCGCGCTGTGCATGCTGTCTCCGGCCCTGCTGACCGGACAAAGTGGGAGGGGAGTGGATCCGGCCGATCTCCGGAAGCCGCTCAAGGATTCCTGGCCGACATACAGTGGGGACTACACCGGGAAGCGCTACAGCGCGCTCGATCAGATCAATCAATCGACCGTGAAGCACCTGACGCTGGCCTGGATGACTCAAGTGACTCCTGGGAACCGGCAGGGTAGCCGCGGCTTCGGACGGCCACCCATCATCGTCGGCGGCGAGGGGCCGGGCGACATCAATGTTGGCGGCGGGACCATCAAAGCCTCCGCGCTGGAGGTCGATGGGGTGCTCTACTTCACCATGCCGGACAACGCGTGGGCCGTAGACGCCCGCGACGGCAGCGAATTGTGGCACTACTTCTGGAAGACGAAGGGCGGCACACACATCGGCAACCGCGGCCTGGGCATGTGGCATCAAACCCTGTTCATGGAGACGCCGGACGACTACCTGGTCGCCCTCGATGCGCAGACAGGCAAGGAGCGCTGGCACAAGGGAATCGCCGATCTGTCGCAGGGCTATTTCTCGACGCCGGCGCCGGTGGTCGTCGGTAACCATGTGCTGGTGGGCACGGGCGACGACATCGACGCGCCCGGGTTTGTTCAGTCGTTCGATCCCGAAACCGGTGACGTGCAATGGAAGTTCTTCACGGTGCCCATGAAGAAGGGCGATCCCGGAATGGACTCCTGGGGCAGTGTGGATGCGGCCAGGCACGGCGGCGGGCAGGCATGGGTTCCGGGCGTCTACGATCCGGAGACGAACCTCTACATATTCAGCACGGGCAACCCGACGCCGGCGTTTACCACGGGCACGCGCGGTACAGGCGACAACCTGTTCACCTGCGCCGTCGTTGCCGTAAACGTAGACACAGGCAAGATGGCTTGGTATTACTCGACTTCGCCGCATGACATGCACGACTACGATTCCGCTCAGACGCCGGTTCTGGTGGACGCCATGTTCAATGGCAAGATGAGGAAGCTGTTATTAACGGCGGCGCGCAACGGATATTACTTCACTTTGGATCGCGTAACCGGCGAGCATCTGGTCTCGACCAAGTATGGAGTGTATACGAACTGGGCCAAAGGTTTGAACGAGAAAGGCGCCCCGATATACGATCCGGAAAAGAATGCAACGGTGGCAGGCTCGTTGGTGTCACCCACGTCGGACGGCACCACTAACTGGGAGCCGGCTTCTTACTCTCCCGATACCGGGCTGTTGTATGTCGCGCAGCACAACGATTATTCGATCTTCTACCTCCTCGATGTGGACCCGCGCGGGTCGATGGGTCTTGGCGGGAAGGAAGAAGCGCAGGTCGGATCGGGCGGAAGCTTTCTCACGGCAATCGACTATACCAACGGCAAGATCGCATGGGAACGTCCCTATTACGGCGATGGCGGCGGGGGCGGATTGTTGACGACGGCCGGGAAGCTGCTGTTTGCCGGCGATGGCGCCGGGAACCTGGTGGCGCACGACGTAGCCAATGGGAAGCCGCTCTGGCATACGCGCATCGGCGACGTCTCGAATGCGCCGCAGACGTTCATGCTGGACGGCCACCAGTACCTGATCGCGGCAACCGGCGATACGCTATGGTCGTTCCTGCTCTATTAACCGGCGCGGAAGGCCACCCAATTCGGAGCGCCGGTCATTCGCAGCGCAATGCCTCCATAGGGTCGATTCGCGCTGCGCGGCGCGCCGGCAGGTAGCTGGCGAACAGCGCCACGCCGGCCAGCAACGCCGATACCGTGCCTAGCACCACAGGATCGAGCGGCCGAACGCCATAAAGCAGTCCGGACAGCAGCCGTGTGAGCCCGGCCGATCCCGCCAAGCCGGCCGCGAGCCCGGACAGCACCCAGAGCATGTTGCCGCTTACCACTAAGCGCAGTACGTCCACAGTGCCCGCTCCCAGCGCCATGCGCAGGCCGATCTCATGGGTCCGTTGGGTCACCGAATGGCCCACCACGCCCACGATGCCAACCGCCGCCAGCAACAGAGCCAGCACTGAAAACACGCTCAGCAGCAGCATCGGGAAGCGCCGCGAGCCGGTCGAATCGTGTACAACCTCCTCCATGGTTTGAAAGCCGGACACCGGCCAATCCGGTAAGACGTTCGCTATGGCTTTCTTGACGGCCGCGCCGAACGCAGCGGGCGCGTGAATCGTGCGTACTACCACGTTCATCACCGGCCAGCCGGCTTGCGTATACGGCCGGAAGAATTGCCGCTCGACAGGTGCGTCCAGCCCCAGGAAGTGTACATCTCCCACCACCCCCACCACCGTGAGGCGCAGCCCGTCGGACCCGCCCAGTCTAATCGCTCTGCCCACCGGGTCTTGCTTGGGCCAGAAGGCCCGCGCCATCGTCTCATTGATCACGATCGCTCCCGGCGCGCTCACGGTATCCTGTGCTGTAAACTCCCGCCCCTTCAGCACCGGAATGCCCATGGTCCGGAAATAGTTCGGGCAGGCGACGCTGTAGCTCGCGCCGGGTAGTTGTCCGGGAGCCGCCGCCGGCTGTCCCTCGATCTGAAAGCTGCGGCCCGCGTTTCCTTCGAAGGGCAAATGACCGACGGCGGCCACGGACACAACACCTGGGATGGCGCCCACATTCTCTTCGAGATCCTGACAAAAGCGCGGCAGTCCCGGAGGCCCCACATAGATCTCTTCCTGGGGCACCGACATGCCCAAGGCGAGCACATTTTTCGGATTCAACCCCGGATCGACGCCCAACAGCCGCGTCGTGCTCTTGATCATCAGTCCCGCGCCCGCAAGCACTACCATCGCCAGCGCCACTTCGGACGCCACCAGCACGTGACGCAGGCGGTTCCCTCCCCCTGTGGCGGCGCTCCGGCCGCCCTCCTTAAGGGGCTCGTTGATGCCCGTGCGCAGCGCGCTCACGGCCGGCGCGACGCCGAACAGCACCCCCGTTATGCAGGAAACGAGCAGGGCAAATGCGAACACGCGGCCGTCCATCGGAATCGAATCCACGGGACGCATCGGCAGGTAAAGCGAGTTCAGCTTGAAGACATAAAACAGCAGTCGGGTTCCCACGCCGGCCAGCAGTAGCCCTGCCGCACCGCCCGCCAGCGCTAGCAGAACGCTCTCGGTAAGCAATTGGCGCGCGATACGGGACCCCGCTGCCCCCAGCGCGCGCCGGATGGCGAACTCCTTCTGCCGCGCCGCGCCGCGCGCCAGCAGCAGGTTTGCGACGTTAACGCAGGCAATCAGCAGGATGAACGCGACAGCCGCCAGCAGCGTCAGCAGGGTGGTTCGTAGACCCTCCATGCCGTAGTCGCCCAGAGGCGACACGGTCGCGCCCATGTTCGCGTCGTCGGTAGGGTACTGGCTGGAGACGTTCCTGCCCACCGCCTCCATCTCAGCCCGCGCATGCTCCACGCTGACACCCGGCTTCAGTCGGCCGATAGCGAGGAAGCTGTTGTCTCCGCGGCCGAAGTCGGTTTTGGTATAGCCCACCGGCACCCAAAGCTGGCGCGGCGCGCCGCTCCAGAATTGCCAGGCGAATTCGCGCGGCATCACCCCGATCACCGTGAAGTCGGCGCCATCGATGCGGATGGTCCTGCCCGCTAACGACAGATCGCCGCCATAGCGGCGCTTCCACAGCCCATAACTGAGGACGACTTCGCGATCCTTGCCCAGGGTCTCTTCCTCGGGCAGGAACGTGCGTCCGAACAGGGGCTTCACGCCCAGCACGGCAAAGAAGCCCGCGGACACCCGCAGCCCCGAAACCTGCTCCTCCTCCTGTCGATTGCCCGTCGCCGAGAGGTTATAGCCTCTGCCGCCGGAATCGAAGATGGCCATGGTTTCAAAGGAGTGGCCCTGGCGCTCGAAATCGTGGAAGTTAGGCGCGGAGACGATGTTCCAATTATCGGGACCTTTACCGAAGGTTTCCCATACCAGCACCAGGCGGTCCGCGCCCGGAAGTGCCAGTGGCTTTAGCAGCGTGTTGTTTATCACGCTGAAGATCGTAGTGTTAGCGCCGATGCCCAGCGCCAGCGTCAGCATCGCCACCAGCGCAAAGCCCGGGTTTCGCGCCAGGTTCCGCAAACCGTAACGCGCGTCCTGAAGAAGGGTTTTCATCTCAATGGCCTTACATATAGTACTGGTCTCGGCCAAAAAGGTTAACAAGCTGCGAACACTTTTATCCAAGGTGGGCGCCGGTAATTGGCCATAGGTTTGCTAGCGTAGAAGCATGTCCAAGATTACCGAAGCTAGCCGCGATCATATCGCCGATGAAAACTTCGCTTTCCCGAAGGAACGTAAAGAACCCATCCACGACGCTGCGCACGTGCGCAACGCAATCGCCCGCTTCAAGCAGGTGCAAGGCGTGACCGACTCTGAACGGGACGCGGCCTGGAAGCGCATCAAGTCGGCCGCGAAGAAGTACAACGTAGAGTTGAACGAGCAAGACTGGCGGGAACTCAGCTAGGGTGCAATACTGTTCACTCTGGCGGGACAGACCATCGCCTTTCGTGGTCTGTCCCCCAGAGCCGCCGGAGAGCCCGGTTCCCAGCTACCATAATGGGGATGCTCGCGAAGTCCGCTCTTCCCGCTTTGGTGCTGTCGCTAATAGCCGCGTCCGCGCAAACGATTCCGACCCCCGAATCTGTTCTGGGCCACAAGCCCGGCGACGATTTCTACCTCGCCAACTACACGGAATCGCGCGACTACTTCCACAAACTGGCGGCCGCCTCCGATCGCATCAAAATGATTTCGGTCGGAAAGACCACGCGCGGTCTGGATTGGGAGATTGCCATCATCTCCTCGCCGCGCAACCTGGCCCAGCTCGACAGGTATAAGGATATCTCGCGACGGCTGGCCCAGGGCCGCGACCTGAACGACGAACAAGCCAAGGCTCTGGCGCGGGAAGGCAAAGCCATAGTGCATATTGACGGCGGACTGCACTCCACAGAGGTCGCCGGTGCCCAGCAATCCATCCTGCTCGGCTATAAGCTGGTCGCCACCCAGGGCGATCCGGAAGTAGATGCGATCCTCGACAACGTCATCCTGATGCTCTGGCCCACCCTCAATCCGGACGGCCAAAATGAAGTGACCGCCTGGTACCGCAAGAATCTTGGTACGCCCTACGAGGTCAGTCCGCTGCCCGATCTCTACCAGGAATATGTCGGCCATGACAACAATCGCGACGGCTATATGAACAATATGCTCGAGTCGCGCGACGTCACCCGCGCCGAGCTTGACTGGAATCCGGTCATCTTCTATTGCCATCACCAGACGGCGCCATTCCCGGCGCGTATTTTCATCCCGCCGTTCACCGAGCCGATCTCTTCCAACATCAACCCCTTAATGGCGCGCTGGCTGAACGTGCTGGGCATCGACATGGCGGCTTACCTGGACGAACACCAGATGCCGGGCGCCGTGCACCGCGTGGGCTTCGACAACTGGTATCCCGGATTCCTCGATTTCACGCACATTTTCCGTAACAGCATTTCGTTCTTCACCGAAACCGCGCTGTATCGCTACGCGACGCCGCACTTCTATACCGTGGACGAGTTTCCGAAGGACCACCAGCAATTGACCGCCGAAGTGTTTTACAGCAGCCCGTGGAAAGGTGGCTGGTGGCGCCTGGCGGATGCCGTACGCTACATGGAAGGCGCGTCCATGGCGGTGCTTGACACGGCGGCGAAATATCGCGAAACACTGCTCTACAACCGTTATCAGGCGGCGCGCGACAACATCGAGCGCTTTCGCAAAGAACCGCCCTTCGCCTACGTCATCCCGCAGGAGCAGCGCGATCCTCCCACCGCCGCAACCCTGGTGGAAAAGCTGCTGATTGATGGCATCGAGGTGCATCGGGCCGAGCCGTCGTTCGCCGCCAATAGCCGCGAATACAAAGGCGCTTGGGTGATCCTCATGGACCAGCCGTTCTCCCCGCTGGTAAAGGAGCTGTTCGAGCCGCAGCAATATCCCGATCTGCGCCAGTCTCCAAATGGGCCGCCTATCCGCCCCTACGACGTAGCTGGCTGGACGCTGCCGATGCAGATGGGCGTCGAGGTCGCGGTGGTATCCGAACCCTTGACGGATAGCCAGCGCGCCAGTCTGAAGCGCATCGAGCAGGTAACTTATCCGCCGGGCGGCGTGGAGGGAACAGGTTCGACTTACATTTTGAGCCACCAGCCGAATGCGGCTTTCGCGGCCGTCAACGAGATTCTCTCCAGCGGCGGCCAGGCCGCTTTTTCAAAATCCGAGATCGCCACGTCCAGCGGCCCGGAGCCGGGCGCCATCGTCGTCTCCGGCATAGACCGTGAGCGGCTGGCCGCAATCCTGCATAAACATTCTGTCCAGGCGCTGGCAGTTGCGAAGCCGCCGCAGGATGCCCTCTCCACCAGGAAACCGCGCGTGGGCCTGTACCGCTCATGGACCGGGAACATCGACGAAGGATGGACGCGCTGGATTCTCGAAAACTACGGGTTCGCGCCCGTGACGCTCCGCAACGGGGACATTCAGGCCGGCCACCTGCGCGAGCGCCTGGACGCCATCGTCATCCCGGATGCCGGTCCCAAGCAGATCATGGACGGCTTCGCTCCCGGCACCATCTCCGGAGAGTACGCCGGTGGCATCGGCGAAACGGGCGTCGAAGCATTGCGTGCCTTCGTTCGTGCCGGCGGAACTTTGATCGCCTTCAATAATGCGTCCCTTATGGCGATCGCCGGCCTGGGGCTGCCCGTAACGAATGCGCTGGAAGGTCTGAACAACGACCAATTCTATTGCTCCGGATCGCTGTTGCGCGTGGAACTTCGCGACGTGCATCATCCCGCCGTGTGGGGAATGCCGCGCGAGCCGATCGTGATGTTTGAGCGCGGGCCTGCCTTCGACACCAAGAGCGGTTTCCGCGGTGTGATTCTGGCGGCTTACTCCAAGGAGCGAAACCCGCTGGCTAGCGGATATTTACTGCACCCGGAGCGCATCCAGGGCAAGGCCGCGGCGGTCGAGGTATTCGAGGGCGACGGGCGCGTGTACCTTTTCGGTTTCCGTCCGCAATGGCGGGGACAATCGCACGGCACTTACAAGCTGGTATTTAACGCGATTTACGATTCGCCGGGTATGGCGAAACCGACCGCCTATCAGCCTGCGGCGGAGCGGCCGAATGCGCCGCTCGAAAGCTGGCGAACGGCCACCGCAAAGGTTCGTGGCGATCTCGCGCTACTGCTGGCGGACAATCGGGCGTTCTTTGCGGCCCGCGGCCCGGCCGCCGTGGACGCGCGCAACAAGCTTGCGGCCACGGTGGATCAATTCGAGAAAGACCGGATTGCGGAAGTGGACGACGCCGGCGCCGGACTGGACGATGCCGCCCGCAGAAAAGCCGCCGAGTACGTGCGCCAGTTGCGGCGGCTGGCCGCCGACCTGCGCGGCAAGGAGTTCGAAGCGCCGGTGGATGCCGATGGTCTTGCGGAGCGGTATCGTTTGCCGGCGATCGAGCAGGAGATCGCCGCACCTGCCGCCAAACCAAGGTAAAGCAATATGCGCCGATTTTCCGGAAGATTCTCGAGAGTATGGTGGGCCCGTGGCGACTCGAACGCCAGACCTCTACCGCGTCATGGAAGAGCCTGTCAATAACTTGCACAGATCCCGGTTGCAAACAAAAGACATCCGCAGACTACGTTTGCGGGAAAACTGCGGGAATTGGGCGGAACGCGCTCGATTTACGGGATTGTGCGGGAAGGGAAAAACATCTGGTCCGGCAGCTTTGGCTCCCCTTCCCCAGTCCAAGCAACCCAGTGAGGCAAGGAACCAGAGGAATTGAATGAGAGCCGCCATCTACGCCCGCGTGAGCACAGCCGACCAGAACCCGAGCTTCCACTCCACGAAATCCACGACTACGCCAGCCGCCAGGGCTGGGAGATCGTAGAGACCTATCAGGACACCATCGGCGGCGCCAAGGCCAGCCGGCCGGGGCTGAACAGCCTCATGGCAGACGCGAGCTCAAGGAAGTTCACTTGCCTGCTGGTCTGGAAACTGGACCGCTTTGGGCGATCTCTGGTTGACTGCCTGAACAACATCAGATTCCTGGATGACTAAGGAATCCGCTTCGTTGCGGTGACGCAGGGCCTCGATACCGATATCCGGAATCCTGCCCCGCGGTTCCTGCTCCACGTTCTGGGCGCCGCGGCCGAGTTCGAAAGATCCTTTATCCGGGAGCGAATCCAGGCCGGCCGGTTGCGCTACCAGCAGGATTTCCGGGCCGGAAAGTGGGGAAGACCGTCCAGAGCCGATCTGGGAAGAATCTGCCGGTTGGCAGGCCTAAGAAAATATTCAACCGGGAGAAGGTGATCGAGATGCGGCGGAATGGTGCTAGTGTCAGGCAAATTGCAAAGCAGTTCGGTGTTGGGGTAGGTACCATCATGCGAACATTAGAGCAACGTGCCAAAATTCCGGTAGTGAGCAATAGTGGATCGCACGCTGAAGATTTAAAAGCGCCGGGATAGGAGTTGTCAATGCTAAAACCAAAGTACGACGTTGCCGTTTCTTTTTTGTCCGCAGATGAATCCATTGCCGCCGCCTTGTACAACCGTCTGAGCGACGGTTTAGAGGTCTTTTTCTATCCGAGAAGCCACGAAGCGTTGGCAGGCACAAACGGCCTGGAATCGATGCGCATACCCTTTCTTAGCGAGTCATGCGTTGTAGTCGTTCTATATCGAGAGCCGTGGGGAGAGACCCCTTGGACCCGAGTGGAGCAAACAGCAATCCAAGAGGGCTGCTTGAAACACGGCTGGCAACGGCTGTTTTTCATAGTGCTTGACAGAGATAGTTCGCCACCAAAGTGGCTGCCGGAGACACACGCCAGATTTAACTACGCCGATTTCGGGTTTGAGGAGGCCGTGGGCGCCATCAAAGCACGTGTGCAGGAGTGTGGCGGGATCATAGCCACACTTACTGCCATGAAACGCGCCGAACTCTCAAAACAAGAGACGGAATATTTGCATGAGAAGCGAACTTACTGTTCAAGTCTAGAATCCGTTAAACGGCAGGCCTCGCAGCTCTTCCGCGAACTACAGTGCGTGTGCGCTGAAGTTAGCACAGCAGGCGGCATTCCAATCGAATTCCAATCAGACAGTACAGACTGTCACTCACGAAACCGCATAAGCTTAATCGTAACTTACCGGTATAATCTGTCCAACTCTGGCGTGGAGTGTCAAATAACGGTTCATGAGTATGATAACCGGCTGCCAATGAATGGAGAGCAACAACTCTACTGCTCAAGTGGGGAACCCAGACAACTAAGCGTAAGCACCTATGTGCCTGATATGAATCGCGCCCGCGAATACGGTTGAACAAAGACGCGCGTGGAATCGCCTCAGTTTCTAACTTGCTCTGCTTTGGCAAACCGGATCGTGATTAACTTTGTTGATCTGGTTGCAAAAGCTGAGCGCGGAGATTTTCGCCGATCCCCGCCGGTGCAGCACGTACTGCAACGACGGCGGCGACAGTGATTCCGGACACAATTCAAAACCGGCATTGCAGTAATCGTAACGCGCCAAGCGTGGGGCCAACGTCCGAGAGATTCCAAACAGCTTGGAGTGGGGGTTGGAACCGTCGCTAGGACATTAATTCCCAGCTGGCCTGTCGGCACACACGGCTTTTTAGGGCAAGGTTTACAGATAGGCCAATAATGGAAACGAGCTGATCGCGGGCGCGTGCCTGGGTGCTTCTCAACCAAGATAAGCGAAGTTGTGTCTTTGGATCCCAGCACTGCCAAAAGAGAATTTCACGACTCTCTCTAGGGAGTCTTCGAGTATGGTAGGATAGCACTGCCCGCAGACGCAAACGCCATGTCATCTGGGGCAGAAATGAGGAACTCCTCATGAGACGATACGTACTAGCAGTAACTCTTGCAGCCTTAGTACTGGGGACGCTTGCAGCCGTGATCTTGAGACCAGCTTCCGCCCAAGGAAACAGCGCTGTAGCAATTCCGATAATGAACTCACGGTTTAACCTTGACGTTTTGGCGTGCTCGCCCGGATATGATTGCTACGGAAACGCCGGAATCACGGGCTGGGTATGCGGTCCAAACACGAGCATACAAAAGATGTCAACGGCGCAATATCCAAACGCCCCGTCGACGGGGCTAACCGTTGGAAGCCTCGGCAACACTACCGGCACCGGCTCCGTCTTACAAACATTGGGGGCAACTGTTCAAGCCAATACGACGTATACCCTAGCAATAGGCGTGGGGGCGCGTGCCGACTTTGCGTTCACTGGCTACAATGCGGCGCTGATGGCTGGAAATGTAACCTTAGTCTCCGGGCACAAGGCAACTCCTGAGGGCCGCAGTTTCGTAACCGAAGTGCTCGTATATAACTCCGGGGCTGCCCCTGCTCAATTGGGCCAGCCCATGCAAGTCTTCGTGAACAGTCTAGGGACGGGACAGATTAACCTATCCGGCGTGGCGTTGACGGCTGCGCCGACCATAAACTAAAAGCGACAGGTCGAAGGCCGATTACGATAAGCAGGAAACGCGACTGAAGACGTATCGCGAACGGCTACGGCGGTTCCACTTCTTGAAGATTGTGGAACGGGCAGCGACCGAGGTTGAGATGGCGGCTTTTTCACCGACCCGCCTTAGTACGAACTGGCTATTTTTGGAACGGGCTTCCCTTTCCAGGAGTGACCGCCACGCGGGTAGATAAATCTACTTCACTGGTTTTTGACCGACCCGGACCTCTGGGGCAGCCCCATCGTTCGGCCCACAGATTGAATTTGTGCTCTGCTAGGCGATGGCTGTGAAGATGTTTGAAGACTGTCGGGCGTACGCCTTTGCTTCATGGAAGACTCATCATAGGTAACGACAATTCGGGTCGGCGTGCCGTCACGCTGTCCGGCTGGCGGCCTGTGTGGCCATCGGCGATGCCGTGGCGCGCTGCTTTGAAGTTACGCCGTTCCTATTGGCTGCCCATGACCGTGGCCATCGTTCTGAAACCGGACTTCGCCTCCACGTTCAGCCGCGGCGCGCTGCGCTTGGGCGGGACGTTCGGCGGCCTGGTCTTCGCTACCGCGCTGTTCCACCTGCTCCGCACCGCGCCCGCCGCACAGGCAACGGTCATCACGGCGCTGATGTTCGTGGTGCGCTGCTGGGGTCCCGCCAATTACCGTATCTTCGTCGCTGCCGTCATCGGCGCGATCGTGCTTCTGATCGCCATGACGGGCGTCTCTCCGAGGGCGGTGATCGCTGCGCGCAGCTTGAACACCGCCATTGGCGGCGCCATCGCTCTGGCAGCGTATTGGCTCTGCCCACGCGCGAACGCACCCGCGTGCAGGACGAAATGGCTCAGATGCTCGACGCCTATCGCGATTACTTCCGCGCCATTCGCGAGAGCTATATCCAGCCGGATGCATCCTTCGAAGGCGCTCTGGTTCGCACGCGCCAGGCGGCCCGCGGGGCTCGCTCCAACCGGGAAGCCTCCTTCGGCCGTATGCGGGCCGAGCCGGCAACAACTGCCCGGGACGAGGGCGGCGCTCACGGGCATGTTGGCCAGTTCGCACGGCCTGATGTACGCCATCATGGCGCTTGAGGCGGGCCTCCACGGCAGCCGTCCCGCGGGGCGACCTGCCCGATCTGCGCGAAGATCATCACGCGCTGGCCCATTCCGGAGGCCCGGCTACGTGGGCGATGAGTTATTGAACTGCCTGGGCCGCTCTCCTATTGACAGTCTATAAGTGGTTTGCTATTCTTCCTATAGAATTTCTATAGCAGCCGATAGCCTGGGCGCCTTAAGGGTAGCCTGGGAAACAAGTGCCAGTTCGCCGCTTCTACAACTTCTGTCGGAATATTCTTTTCAAGCAGCGCTCGGACCAGGATCTCGACCAGGAGATCCGCAGCTATCTTGACCTCCTGGCGGAGGAGAACGCGCATTCCGGAATGGGCCGGCACGAGGCGCTCGAACAGGCGCGCCGGGAGTTGGGCGGCGTGGAACAGATCAAGGAAAACGTTCGGGACGTCAAAGTTGGAGTCTCCATGGACAACTTGCTTCAGGATCTTCGCTACGGCCTGCGGGTGCTCCGCAGGAATCCCGGCTTCGCAGCCACCACTATTCTTACCCTGGCGCTGGGTATCGGCGCAACCACAGCGATCTTCAGCATAGTAGACGCAGTGGTGTTCAAGCCGCTGCCATTTCCGAATGCCGGCCGCTTGGTGCGAATTCAGTCGCTGATTGCCGCTTCCGGGAACGGCGGTGTTGCGTCCTATCCGGACTTCCTGGATTGGCGGGCGCGGAGTCGCGTTTTCGACAGCATGGCGGTTTTCCGAACCAGCGACTTTAATCTGATCGGCCGAAGCCAGCCACTCCATTTGCAAGGCGCGGTGGTGTCTGCGCAACTATTTTCCATGCTCGGGGTAACTCCGGCACTTGGCCGCAGTTTCCTCCCGGCGGAAGACAACCCCGCCGCTGAGAGTGGAACCGACCCGGTGATCCTGAGTTACGGTCTGTGGCAGCGGGAGTTCGGCTCCGATCCGGCGGTGCTAGGCCGCGCGATTCAGCTCGGGGACCAGCTATTCACCGTGGTCGGCGTCATGCAGCGGGCGTTCCAGTATCCAATTCAGGCTGGTCCCGTGGAACTATGGACCACCATCGCGGTGGACGCCCGAGGCAACGCCATGACCTTGCAGCGCGGCGCGCACTATCTGGACGTCGCCGGTATGCTGAAACCCGGAGTCAAGCTCCAGCAGGCGCAAGCCGAACTGGCCGCGATTGCGGCCGCGTTGAACAAGGAATACCCGGTGAACAAGCCGCGCACGGTGCGGATAATGCCGGAGATCCAGGGAGTTGCCGGTCCCATCCGCACACCGCTGCTGGTGTTGCTGGGTGCTGTGGGCTGCGTGTTGGTGATCGTGTGCGTCAATGTAGCGAACCTTTTGTTGGCGCGCGCCACTGGCCGCCGCAAGGAGATGGCCGTCCGCGCTGCACTGGGCGCCGGACGCCTCCGGGCGGCTCGCCAACTGCTCACGGAAAGTGTTTCGCTGGGCCTCGCGGGCGGCGGCCTCGGTCTCGCGCTGGCGCTTGCATCGCTGCGCTTGCTCGTGCGGCTCATCCCGGCCGAAGTTCCCCGTCTGAACGCCATCGGACTGGACGCTCGCCTGCTCAGCTTCGCTTTTCTGATCTCGCTCGCGGCGGGAATTCTGTTCGGTCTCGCTCCAGCCCTGCGCGTCTCAAAGTTTAGTCTCACCGGATCGCTGAGGGAGAGCGGCCGGGGATCCGGAAGCGGAGGAAGAGAGCACGGCCGCCTCCGCGACGCATTGGTTGTGAGCGAAGTAGCCTTAGCCGTCGTGTTGCTGCTCGCGAGCGGTCTGTTAATGCAGAGCTTCCTGCACCTCACGCAGGTCGATCCGGGATTCCACCGCGAGCATGTCTTGACGCTGCAGCTCGATTCGCCCGCTGGAAGGCAGGACTCACAGGTTCCAGCATTCTATCGCGACGTTGTAGCGCAAATCGGCGCGCTCCCGGGCGTCTACTCAGCCAGTGCAGTCGCGTCATTGCCGTTGACCGGAGATAACATCCGCACCAGCATCGAAATGGAGGGACAGCCCACTCCGATGGCGTCGCGGCCCTCGGCCGATTTCAACGCCATCGAACCGAACTATTTTGGCACGCTCGGTATCACTCTGGTCGCGGGGCGGGACTTCACCGAACGTGACGAATTGAAATCCACCCAGGTGGCGATCGTTAACCGTACCTTGGCGCAGCGCTTCTTCCCGAACCAGAATCCCATCGGGAGGCACATTCGGCCCGGCATCGGTTATGGCCCGGGCGAGCCCCCCATGCGCGAGATCGTGGGTGTTGTCGGCGACGTGAAGCAAGCCGATCCCGGAGCGGAAGCCGCACCCGAGGTGTACGCCCCTTTGGCCCAGTGCATCGCCGATCCCATGTTCATTGTGGTGCATACCGCGAACGATCCAGAAGGCGTTGTCGGCGCGATTCGCCGCCGGGTGGCATCTTTGGATAAGAACACGCCCGTTTATCATGTGGAGACCCTCGACCAGTACTTCGCGCAGTCAGTGGCGGTGCCGCGTTTTATCACCCTGCTTCTCACCGGCTTTGCGGGTTTGGCGCTGCTGCTGGCCTCGGTGGGAATTTATGGCGTGATCTCTTACATCGCGATCCAACGCACGCACGAGATCGGCATTCGCCTGGCGCTGGGTGCGCAGAAGGGCGAAATCCTCAGAATGGTTATTGGGAAAGGCCTCGCGCCCGCTTTGGCCGGCCTCGCAATTGGGGTTGTCCTAGCTCTCAGGTTGACGCGCGTTTTTTCGAGTTTGCTCTATGGCGTAAGTCCGACGGATCCGCTCACATTCGCCGCGGTCCCGTTGATTCTGACGAGTGTGGCGCTGCTGGCATGTTACATCCCGGCTCGCCGCGCGGCGAAGGTAGATCCGATGCTTTCTTTACGATACGAATGATTTAAGAATGATTGAGGCGCTTCCGCTCGAATTCTGCCTGCTACTTGGGATGAGCCGCCACCTTCCGTTCGAGCGCGGCTAACAAGCGCGATTCGATTTCAGGCGAAATCGGATGCGGCTCCATGCCTTTGTAGATGCGAATGGTTTTCTTGGTGGTGTCGCAGACCACCCAACAGTTGGGGCACTCGGTAATGTGTTGCTCCAACTTGGCCCGGATCTCCGCATCCACATTCTCGTCCAGGTAGTCGCTGAGTTCTTGCAGGAACTCCTTACATGTAAGCAAAGGCGTCATCCTCCTTATGCTTGAAGAATCGCGTCAACTTATCGCGAAGCTGCAGGCGCGCGCGCAGCAGCCTGCTCTTCACCGCTGGGACGGACAAATCCAGCGCCTCGGCGGTCTCTTCCGTCGAAAGCTCCTCGATATCCCGCAGCACGAAAACCGCGCGGTAGGGCGGCGCCAGGCTGTCCACCGCGGAGGTCAGAATCTGGTTCACTTCTTCGCGGGAGTAGCGCTGCTCCGGATTCTCGTCCCAGGCCGCGATCTCCCGCGCCACGGTGTCTTCGCCGGTATCGATGGTCTCGTCCATCGACACCGTTTTGTCGGTCTTGCGCTTGCGCAATTTCATCAGCGCCTGGTTAACCGCGATACGCACGATCCAGGTGTAGAACTTCGAGTTGCCCTGGAACTGATCGAGGTGCTCGTAGGCCTTCAGAAAGGTCTCCTGCAGTACATCTTCAGCGTCTTCGCGGTTCTGCGTGATGTGCATCGCCAGACGGAAGATCTTGTTTTCGTAGCGGCGTACCAATTCCGAAAAGGCCTTGGCGTCCCCTTCGCGAGCCTGCAGGACGACCGCGGTTTCGTCCGGGATCTGGCTGGTGGCTTGCATGCGCTTATTTCAGTATCGCACGAGCCGCACAAACGCAGCTTGGCCAGCCGTTATTCGTACCGCAGCACCTCCGCCGGCGCAATCCGAGTAGCGCTGCGCGCCGGATAAATCGTCGCCAGAAAGCTCACCAGTATCGCCGCCGCCGCCACCCATACGCCATCCACCCAGCGTGGCTCGAAGGGCACGAAGCTCAGCGCGTAGATCTGCTCGTCCAGCCGGATCCAGCGGTAGCGGTCGGCGAAATAGCAGAGCGCGTATCCTACAACCAGACCGATCGAGGTGCCCACGACGCCGATCAGGATGCCCTGCAGCATGAAGATACGGCGAATTTGCGCACGCCGCGCGCCCATGGACATCAGTACGGCGATGTCGCGGTACTTCTCCATCACCATCATCACTAGCGTGATCAATATGTTCAAAGCGGCCACCAGTTCGATCAGCCCGATGGTGACCACCGTCACCGCTTTCTCCATCTTGAGCGCGTTCAGCAGTTGACGATTGCGCTCCATCCAGGTCAGGGTGGCGTATTTCGGCCCGGCGATTTTCTCGATCCTCCGGGCAACTTCCGGCGCAAGGTTCAAGTCGTCCAGTTTCACCTCGATCTCATTGACCACATCTTGCAGCGACAGCGCCTGCTGCGCATCCGCCAGCGAGGTGTACGCCCAATTGTCGTCGATCTCGTAAAAGCCGGATTCGAAAATCCCCACCACGCGAAAGCGGCGAATACTGGGGCGCGGACCGATAGGCGTGAGCTCGCCTTGCGGGCTGGTCACAAGTACCCTGCTGTTCAGCACCATGCCGATATCTTCCGCGAGGCGCGCGCCCAGGATAATCCCGGGAACGCCAATGCCGGGCGCTCCGTCCTGCGGCGCCCTCTGCAAGCCGTCTACCGAGCCGGCCTTCAGGTGCCGTAGCGTGTCGCTGATCTGCAGTTCCGTGCCGATATTCACGCCCTTCAAAAGGCCGCCCTTCGACTGCACCGGACCGTTCAGGAAGATAGGAGTGTAGAGCGCGGGCCCAGCCGCCGTGACGTGGGGAAGTTGGCGGATCCTGGCCGCCATCGCTTCCCAGTTTTCGATGCCGTTGCGCGGCTCCTTCTCCTGCACGTTGATGTGCGCCATCGCGCCCAGCAGGTTGCGCTGCAGCGTATCGCGGAAGCCGTTGTTGATGGCCAGCGCCACCACTAGCGCCATCACTCCCGCGGCCACCCCCAGAATGGAGATGAGCGTGATGACGGAGATGACCGCTTCTTTGCGGCGCGCCTTCAAATACCGCCTGGCGATGAACAGCTCGAAAGAGGAAGGCACCGCTCAGCGCCCGTCCAGCTCGCGCAGACGCGCCACCAGATCGATAGGGCCTTCCGGACGCAGCAGCGGAAACAGGATCACGTCGCGGATCGATTTCGACCCGGTCAGGATCATGGTCAGGCGGTCGATGCCGATGCCTTCGCCACCGGCCGGCGGCATGCCGTAGCTGAGCGCGCGCACGTAGTCCTCGTCCATCTGGTGCGCTTCCTCGTCGCCGCGCTCGCGCATGCCTAGCTGCATCTCGAAGCGGCGGCGCTGCTCCTGCGGATCGTTCAACTCCGTGTAGCCGTTGGCCACCTCCATGCCCGCCATGTAGATTTCGAAGCGCTCCACGAAGGCCGGATCGTCCGGCTTCTTCTTCGATAGAGGCGAAGTCTCCACCGGATAGTCGTAGATGATGGTGGGCTGAATCAGTTTGTCCTCCACCACGCGCTCGAAGATATCGGCCAACGCCTCGCCCGGCGTGGTCTTCCCGGAGTGGCCTCGCAGCCATTCCGCGTCGCGCACCTGTTCCGCGGTTGGCCGCCCGTCGCCTTGCCAGAACTCCACAATCGCGTCGCGCATGGTGAAGCGCTGCAGGCAGCCGAAGTTCAGCTTGTTCCCCAGATACTCCACTTCCTCGCCGCCCGTCGCGTCCCGCGCCACCTGCGCCAATAACTCCGCCGAAAGATCGATCATGCCCAGGTAGTCCGTGTACGCCTGGTAAAACTCCAGCATGGTGAACTCCGGGTTATGCTGCGTGGACAACCCCTCGTTGCGAAAATTGCGGTTGATCTCGTATACGCGCTCCAGGCCGCCCACCAGCAGGCGCTTCAGGTACAACTCCGGCGCGATGCGCAAATACAGGTCCACGTCCAGCGTGTTGTGGTGCGTGATGAAGGGACGCGCCGCCGCGCCGCCATAGAGGGGCTGCATCATGGGCGTTTCCACTTCTACGAATCCGTGGCTTTCCAGCTGGCGCCGCAGCGAACCGATAATGCGGCTGCGCATCAGGAAGACCTGGCGCACTTCGGGGTTCGCGATCAGATCCAGATAGCGCTGCCGGTAGCGTGTTTCCACGTCTTCCAGACCGTGCCATTTTTCGGGCATCGAAAGCAGCGTCTTCGCCAGATACTCCAGGTGCTCTACGTGCACGCTCAATTCGCCGGTGCGCGTGCGGAAAAGGTAGCCTTCCACGCCGATGATGTCTCCCAGGTCGATCAACTGGTAGAGGGCGAAATCGCGCTCCGGCATGGCGTCTTTCTTGATGTAGATCTGCAGCCGCTCGCCCGACTGCGCGAGATGCGCGAACCCGGCCTTGCCCATCCGGCGCAAGGTCTGCACTCGCCCGGCTATGCGCACGTGCACCGGCGCGGCCAGTTCTTCCGCGGTCTTCGAAGCGTATTCGGCCAGAATGGCGGGGATCGTGTGCGTGCATTCAAAGCGCTGGCCGTAAGGCCGGAAACCCAGCGCCTCGATCTCGCGAATACGCTCCAGGCGTTGCTGCAATAAATCGTCTTCCAGGGACAAATCGTTCTCCTCGGGGAATTTGGATACTATAGGTCTTCCTTGACCCGATCAATCTCTATTATCATTCCAGCCTACAACGAAGAGAAGCGGCTCCCCGATACCCTGCGCCAGGTAATGGCTTATCTGGCGCGCGGCGCCTGGCAGTTTTCCGAGATTCTGGTGGTGGACGATGGGTCGACGGACGGCACCGTGCAGGCAGCCGAACAAATGCGCGCCTCGTACCCGGCGCTGCGCGTGCTACGCAATCCGGGCAACCGGGGCAAGGGTTACGCCGTCCGGCACGGCATGCTGGAAAGCCGCGCAGAGTGGGCGCTGTTCACCGATTCCGATCTTTCCTCCCCCATCGAAGAACTCGACAAGCTCTGGCAGGCCGCCGGGCGGGATGGCGCGCAGGTAGCCCTGGGATCCCGCGCCCTCGACCGGCGGCTGATCGGCGTACATCAATCGTTCTTCCGCGAAAACGTCGGCAAGCTTTTCAACCTGGGCATGCGCCTGGCCACCGGTCTGCCGTTCCACGATACGCAATGCGGTTTCAAGCTGTTCGAAGCCCGCGCCGCACGCCAGATCTTCGAGCGGCAGTTGCTGGACGGCTTTGGTTTCGACGTGGAAGTCCTGTTCATCGGCCGCCGCCTGGGCTATCGCGAGATTGAAGTGCCCGTGAGGTGGAACGACGTCGCAGGCACCAAAATGACCGCGCTGCGCGGACTGGCGGCGTTTCTGGAGCCGTGGCAGGTGCGTTGGAACCAGATCCGCGGCCGATACTCGTGATTCCTGGGTCCGGCGCGCCCTGTGCTATATTCAACAGCGATGCCCAGTCTCCCGGAGCCCACCCTTTCCCGCATCGAAAAGCAGCAGTTTCGCCGCATTTGTGGCAAGTTTACTAGCGGCATCACGGTGGCCACTGTGCAGGAAGCTTCCGGGGCCTTGCACGGGATGACCGCTAATTCCTTCACCTCCGTCTCGCTCACGCCGCCCCTGGTCCTGGTGTGCGTGGACCACAGCGCTATCATACTGGAGCATTTCCGCAGCAGTCCCTACTTCGGGATCAACATTTTGGGCGCCAGCCAGCGTCAACTCTCCGACCAGTTCGCCGGCCGCGGCTACGACCGGTTTCAGGGCGTGGCGTGGTATCCGGGACAAACCGGTGTGCCCCTGCTGCCCGACGTGCTGGCCACCATCGAATGTTCGCGGTGGAAAGTCATGACGGCTGGTGACCACGACATCGTGATCGGCGAAGTGCTACACGCCAATTGCCAGGATGGCGACCCGCTAGTGTTCTATTGCAGCCAATACCGGTCTCTGGGATAACTATCGGCTCGCCACCGCCGACTGCATCGCCGCTATTCTCTCCTCTATGTGCCGCGTCAGGTGTGGCGTGATACCGAGCATCTGCTCCACCACCATCAACTGCCCGCGGTGATGCATCTCGTGTTCCTTGGGCGCCGTCAGCATTTCGAACCGCGACTTCACCCGCGGCTCCATCCCTTCCGGGTACTCGACCAGCTCGCCCAGGAAGGCCTCCGAGGCGCCTTCCAGAATCTTGGCGTAATTCTCGCCCTCGGCGCGCAACAGCTCCAGTACTTGCGCCTTTGTGCGCGGCGCCTTCACTTCTGCTTGCAGCATGCCCCTGACCCCGAAGAAATCGAAGCCAACCAGCGTGCTGCGATGCTCCACCACATGGATCTGCTGCGGCACGCGCGACATCACCGCAATGTGTATCAGCGTCTCCGCTATCGAGCGGCATCCCTCCGCCGGACGAAAACCGTACTTCTCTTCCGGGATCTCCTCGGCAATCTCGATCGTATTCCCGCGGACCGTGCGGAACGCTCGCGCCAGCTCTTTTGCTCCGTAATAAGTCATGGCTGACTTTTCCCTCCCGAGGCACTGCGCCGAAATAGCATGAGTTGCTGGACGGGCCAGGCAGCGTCTAGCCGCTTACCCCAAGCGGACAAGTAACTGCCGACCGGCCGCTTCATTCGAGTTCAGCCAGAGGAACACAGATGTCCGGGCCTTCTGTGCGGAGAACGCCTTTCACTTCCAAGACTTGTTCTGACGTGTACACAAACGCGCGTCGCGTACGCGGGTGAATCAGCCAAACGTAGTGCACCCCGAAGCTGAGGTAGTCGTCGATACGCTCCTGCATTTCCTGCATGCGATCGTTGCGCGACAGAATTTCGATGCACAGGAAAGGAGGTTCCTCCAGAATCGGACCGGGAGGAGCGGCGCCAGCCAGAACCGAGATGTCCGGCACTCGGTAACGCGTGGCCTTGACCTGCACCCGCTGTTCCGGCACCACAAGGATTCCCCATTCCTTCTCACGATTGGAGAGATACCCGTTCAGCAGCATCTGCAAACGGCTGTGATCCCATTCGCCCACGTTTCGCTCCAACCACTCGCCTTCCAGATATTCACAGTCGGGACGGTAGCTGGCTGCCAGATATTCGCTAAGAGGTATGACCGTTGCTGTCGACACGGCGATGGTTGCCTCAGTGGCTATTATCGCAAGAAAAGTGCGACGAATCTCGTCCGGCGATATTCGACCCTTGTGCCGGTTGCAGTGCAGGCAAGCCACGGCGAGGTTCTCGGGACTGTCGGGACCCCCATGTTACTTCTCTACGATCTGATCGACGTGAAACGGCGGCGGGTAAGCTGTGGCAACGAGCCGGCGACACTCGCAACAAGCTTCAATCCGCCGGCGCACACTCACCTACCCCCGCCACCGGACCCCAATGCCCAGCTTCTTCTTGGCATATTCCAAACTGCGCTCCAGGTCGACCCGCTGCTGTTCCTTCAGCGCCGCCTCCAGCGCCGGTGAATTATTAGACAAAGCGCCGATCACCATCGACCCCAGGAAAGGCCTCCCGCTCTTGGCCAGCGCCACGAAGCGCGCAAACTCCCAGGCCGGCGTCTTGGCGAACGCTTTCCAGAAATCCGGCTCCAGATACGGCAGGATCTCCGGCGGCCTTCCAGTGATAATCTCAAGCTGGATCGATGCCCCCGGGCACAGCTTCCGGTAGAGCTGCACAAACCGCGCCATATCCACCGACCCGTCGCCCAGCGCGACCCACTGTGCCGCCGCGCCGCGCGGGTGTTCGAAAACCGCGCTATCGCGTACGTGCGAGGTCGCCACGTACGGCGCCAGCGTCTCCAGCGTCAGCAGCGGATCCTCGACGACCCACATGGGGTTGCCCGTATCCAGGCAAGAGCCCACGAAATCCGTGCCCGCCGCTTCGATCAGCGTCTTCACCTCGCGCGCCTGCATGTCGCCCGCGTGGTTCTCGACCGCGATGCGCACCCCCGCATCCAGCGCCTGCGAGCGCACCGCGCGCAGCACTTTCACCGTGTTTTCGATGTGCGCCTCCAGCGGCAGTTCGGTGCGCCGGTTGTCGCGGTTGCCCATATAACAACGCATCACTCGCGATCCCACCGCCTGGGCCACGCGCAGCCCGCGCGCCGTGTATTCCGCCGGTTCGCCTTCCTTCTTGTTGTAGGCCGGCGAAGACGGGCAAATGCACCCGATGCCCGCGTCGATCTCCACGCCCACCCGCGCGGCATGCTCCTTCACCTTTTGCAGGTAGGACGGCTCCAGGCTCTCGTAATCGCCCAGGCCCGAAAGTTGCACCGTATCCAGCTTCAGCCCCGCCGCGTAGTCCAGCAGTTGCGTCGCCTTCCACTGGAACGCCCGAATCGAGTAGGAATCGAAGCCCAGCTTGATGGGAACGGTTTCCGCGGCCGAAGTCATGCCTGCCACCGCCGCCGCGGAAGCTGTTTGCAGAAACGTGCGCCTGCGCATAGGCCGCATAGGAAATGTTGTATCACGGTTTGCTGAACGCCATCCCCGCGAAGCTTACCACACTCCGCGGATCGATGTTCCATTGCTCATAACGCAGCAGCTCTCCGCGCGCTCCTGGCAGGGTTTTCAGAAAAGTGTAGAGCGGCGCCGAGCCGCACCATTTCAAATCGTCGTGGTTCTCCTGCACCAGGCTCCAGAATCCGTCTCCATCCCATTCCGCCACGCGCGCGATGCGCTGCCGGTCGCGCTCGGCCACTTCCGCCATCGCCCCCTGGTCCGCATACGCCGGAAAATCGTCCTGGTATCGCGCGCCCATGTGGGCCATGTCGATTCCCAGAATCCAAAAAAGACTATCGCCTTCGCGCGCTGCCATTTCGCCCAGCGATCCCAGAAAACGCCGCACACCCTCGTCGGCTTCGGGCGCGCCTCTCCGGTATAAGCTGTGGGCGTACTGGCCGCAAAGAATCGGAAGTATGCGAATGTCCGGGCCGTAGATATGCTGCAGGAAGATCAATTGCAACTCCACGGTGTGCTCGAACGAATGACAGTAGTCTTCCATCAATACCGCCGGACCGCCGTCCGCCGCCAGCCGGTCCACCAAGGCCGTGTCGGTCGCCGTTTCGCCCAGCGGCGTCACAAACGGTTTGCGCGTCAGGCCGAAGTGTTCGGGCGTGCCGTAGTGCGAAGTCGCCAGAATCACGAAGGTGCGGTCCTTCAATTCCGGCCCGAGCGCCCCATACGCGGCGCGATAGGATTGCCAGCCGCCTTCCGGGCTTACGTGCGGCGCGGCGATCCCGCACAGCTTGCCTGAGGGCGCCGGTCGGCTGCGGCTTGGCAATGCGCCGTCCATGTAACGCGCCATTGTCTCGCGCAGGGCCGCGATCTCCAGTGGATACGCGCCCCCGGCGTGCGCGGGCTCGCGTTTGGGCGCCTCCGCGAATTCCCGTTGCCGGCCCGCTTTCATCTGCGCGAAGGCCTCGTCCTCCAGGAACCCCGCCGAGCTGAAGGTTTCTATCAGATGCTTTTCGAGCTCCCCAACTTGCAGATCGCCCGTGATGCGCACCAGCAGCGAGCGCAGGTCCAGGTCCGTCTGACGGCCGTCAAAACAGCGCAGGCACTCGATCAAAGGTGGCGGGATGATCAGCATCGCATCGGAATACCGGTACGGGTCGCGGATGAAGAGTCCCGGCCGGTCCGGCGCGGGCGATGGCACGATGTCCAGGACGTTCCTGAGACGAGGCAACGGATGAGGCAAGCTTCATCGTAGCTCACCTGCTTGTGTTGGATTGCGGCGGGCGGCCGCTCTGTTGGCAGGAGGAGATCAAGCCGTCTGCCGCGACCGCCAACTCTCTTATCGGCCCAACCGCCCAGAACTTGCTCAGGCCAGCGCGCCGCGGCAATACTCGTAGCATCTGCGCATTTCCGCCACCGTATCGCCGCCTGCGTACTCGTATTCGATGTTCGCCGGAATCGGGTACTTCTCGCGCCGCAGCAGTTGCAGCACTTCCTTGATCGGTGTGTCTCCCTCGCCGAACGCCATGTTCTTGCCCTGGTTCTTCTTGCGATCCTTGATATGTAGCGTGACGATGCGCGCGTGGTGCTCCTCGATGAACGGCACCGGATCGTAACCCGCCGCCCAATAATGCCCGATATCCAGGTTCACCGCAATGTACGGCGACAGCTTCATGGCTGCCACGAATGTCTCGGGCTTGGCGTATTCGTTGGTGTCCTTGACGTTCGAGTGCCCGTGCATGCCCACCACCATCTTGTATTTCTCCGCTTGCGCCGCGATGCGCGGTGTCACCGACACCGTAGCCGATGTCGTCATCGCCTCGACGCCCAGCGCCCGGGCCATTTCGAAGCCGCGCGCGATTTCCTCGTCCGTGAAGTCGTCGCGCATGTTGTAGGCGTAAGCCGAAAGTTCGATGCCGGCCCGGTCGAACTTGTGCCGGATCGCGCGAATATCGTCCAGCGGCACGCTCAACCGCCACTTGCGCAGCGCTGCGCGCCCCTCCGGCCCGCGCGGGAACTCGGGTTCCACATGCCCCATCGACAGTTCGCATTCGCTCAAGCCCACGTCGACGAAGCCCTGGATGGCGGCGTCGAGCGGCCGGTCGCGAAAGCTGTAGGACTGCGCGCCGATCAGCACGCCGTTTATGCGTGAATCCGGCTTGCCGGCTGCGTGCGCCAGCGGCCCCAGCGAAGCCAGGGCCAGACGGCCAATATCGCGTCGGGTATACATCGCCACACTCCTTATTCCATGGGGCAGGCTCGCAGCCTGCGGCGGCCTCGCAGCATGACTTCGGCTTCCCACGAGGTATTGATTGGCGGAGGGCCGGCCTTGCATAAAGGCCCGGCTCTGCCCCGATGGAGAGTCTGCATGATTTTCGCAAGCCGAGCCGAGCCTGAGTCTAAATTCAGACTTAAGGAGTATGGCATGAGAAAGCGCAAAATGTCCACTGTCGAGCGATTGAACAGTGGCCGTATCACCCGCAAACAGCGCAGAGAGCTGGCGCGGCGGGTAGCGGCAGCGGATCCCGGACTCAGTATCGTCCATCCGCATGCCGCGGGAATCGACGTAGGCAACGCCAGCCATTTCGCGGCCGTACCCCCGGACCGTGACTCCACGCCGGTGCGGGAGTTCGGTTTCTGGACCGCAGACCTGCACAAGATGGCCGCATGGCTGGTGGCGTGCCGCATCGACACGGTGGCGATGCAGTCCACGGGCGTTTACTGGATCCCGCTTTACGACATCCTGGAGCAGC
>DATKFU010000188.1:0-4693 GCA_035511215.1 Bryobacteraceae bacterium
AGGGGAGGGATGCGCGCCAGCCGCGGCAGGCATTGCCGCGTGAACATGGCCTTCATCTCGTGCGGCGGACCGGGCAGCAGCATTACGTGCGAGCCGGAATCCTCGATCCATTGGCCGGGAGCGGTGCCCCGGTCGTTGGGCAGCATCTCGGCGCCCGCAATCAGGAACGCCTGCCGCTTGTTGACCTCCACCATCTTGCGCTTCAATTGGGCGAAGCGCTGCTCCAGCACCTCGGTGATTTCGGGGTGATAGATCAGCTTGCGGTCCAGCGCCGCGGCTACCGCATCGCGCGTCAGATCGTCCTCCGTAGGTCCCAGGCCGCCGCACAGGACCACAATCGCGGAACGCGAGACAGCGCGGCGCACGGCGTCCGCCAGGCGGTTGAGGTCGTCGCCGACGACGGATTTAGTGACTACTTCCACGCCCAACCCGTTAAGCTGGTCGGTGAGAAACAGGGAGTTGGTGTCCACGCGTTGCGGCGTCAACAGCTCGGAGCCCACTGCGATAATTTCGGCGGTCATCGCGAGTTAGAAGAGCGCCCTGCCTTTAATGCCCACATCCGCGCGATACAGGGCGTTGGTGGTGGCCAGTACCAGCGAGCGCGAAGGCGTGAAGGCCAGCCCCACGATGCCCGGGCCGGATACGAACAACTCCGCCCGGCGGTTGGGGTCGATGCGCACGACGCCCTTACGGCCGGCCAGCGAAGCCGCGACGTAGAGGCTGCCTTCATCGTCGAACGCCAAGCCTTGCGGGCGCCCCAAGCCGCGGTAATACACTTCCACCTCGCCTTTTTGAGACACGCGATACACGCAATCGAAGCTGGAAGTGGTGGGGCCGGACACGTAAAGATATCCATCCGGGCCGTGCGCGAAATGGTATGCCGCGATGGAAGGTTCCAGGGTGGCAAACACGAAAATCTGGCGGCTGGGGCTGATTTTGAAAATGGTTCCCTGGCGGTCGCCGACGTAGAGGCTGCCATCGGGGTCGAAGGCCAGGCCCGTGGCCACCCCCATGCCCTCCACGAACGTGCTGGCATTGCCATTGGCCGTTACCTGGTAGACCGTGCCATCGTGGCGGCTGGAGACATAGAGCAGCCCGTGACGGTCGAAGGCCAGGCCGGTGGCGTTCATCATCTCGTTGATGAAGGGCTTGGTATTGTAGTTCAGATCGATCTTGAAGACGGCCACCGCGACCTTTTGCCCGCGGGATCCGCTGAACGTGGTGTAAATGTTGCCGAACGTATCCACGGCCGGGTTGGCGACGGGGTGCAGACTGTCCGCGATCGGGAAGCCTATATCGCAGGCCCAGGCTTCGCTCGACTGGTTTCCGCTGGCGACCACCAGTTCCCCGGCGGCGGCGCCTTCCGGCACGCGTGCGATCACCAGCGAATCCGAGCCGATTACCACCGGGGCGGCCACGTCGCCGATGGTCACGCGCGGCCGGTCCGTCTTGGCAAAGCCTTTTCCCTGGATGAAAAAGTCCCCGCCGGCGATGGCGGCCGCCGGCTTCACTTGCGCGATCTGCGGACGGCCGTCGGCGGATTTCCGAATAGGCATATTCAATAAAGATTGAACCATCCTGCCAGAAATAAGACAAGTGCGGCATACAGGCCCGCCATCAGATCGTCGGCCACGATGCCCACGCCGCCGGGCAACGATTCCAGTTGGCGCACGGGGAATGGCTTCCAGATGTCGAACAAGCGGAACAGTACAAAGGCCGCCAGCCAGGCTTTCCAGTTCAGGGCGCGGGCGCCCGCCAGAGCCAGCCATTGTCCCACGACTTCATCGACCACTACGAACTGCGGGTCCTTGATCTTGACCTGGCGCGCGGTTTCGCCCGCCGCCCAGATGGCGGGTATCGAAACGATGGCGGCGAGCGGGGCGAACCAGAGCGGCCTGCATCCTGCAAAATGTTCGATCAGGAGGGCGATACCGATCGCCGCAGCCGAGCCCACGGTACCCGGAGCCGCTGGGGAATACCCGCACCCAAACCAGGTGGAGACGATGGTGGCGTACGCATTCCCCGGCGCCGCGTCCCCGCTGATGGGGACACCTGCTTTACCCCGCGTCATCGTCTTCCTGCGCGCGCAAGTCGTCGGGGCGAGCCGGAGTCGAGATCACATACTTCTCCGACGCCCAATTGCCCAGGTCGATGATGCGGCAGCGCTCACTGCAAAACGGCATCTCGGGGTCGCCAATTTTTACTTCCCGCTTGCAAATCGGACACTTCATGGTCGACTCAATTCCGGTCCAGTACTGCGGCATAACGATCGATCCATTGGCGCTGTTCCGATGTTTCGGGAACAGGAACACCGCGCGCGGCGCTCAGGCTGGTTACTGCCGATTCCGGTTGCATACCTTTCGCGACGAGGAGGCAGGCGGCCAGCAGTCCGGTCCGGCCAACTCCCTGTCTGCAATGGACCACAACGTTCTTGCCTGACGACAGGGCGAAGTCCGCCTTCTCCAAGACCGCCGCCAGCTTGGCTTCAGAGCCGGGCACTTGGCGGTCGGGTATGGCAAGGGAGATGAATCCCATTCCGCGGGCTTGGGCTGCGCGAGCTTCGTCCTCGAGTTCGAGATCTTGTTCTTCTGCCGGGGTCAACAAGGAAAGCACCACGTCAACTCCGTCCTGCCGCCAACTCGCCATTTCATCCTCGATCCAGTCGCCGCCACACGGGCGGGACGCCAACGCCAGCTTTCCCGGCCACGGGCCTTCCACCCAATGGAGTTGAGTTCCCATGTGTTACGACTCCTCCTTCATGATGATCTCGCGGGGCAGCTTATTTACGTCCACGCCACGCTGCCTAAGAATGTGAATCGATGATGTCCGTCCAGCAGAGTTCCATCCGGCCTTGTTTTCAGGCAGTCCCTTTGTGCCGGTAACAACGAGCGGCAGAGGGCATCCGTCGAGAGGCGTCCCATTTGGGCAAGCTTATCCGGAATCAAGGACGTACTCGGAAGGAGCGATTTCAACGGCGGATCGGCATGCGCGTCCGACAGAGTATAGCCTCCTCTAAACGGCTGGGGCCCGGCTCAATGAAATCGCCGGCGGGCCGTCAATTTGAATGAGTCCCGCGGCCGCGTGGCCAAACCGCAGCGGCTCCGCCTCGCTCGCCGCCAGCAGGGTCCCCACCAGGTCATAGTCGTGCGCCTCGGTGATGCGCAGCCTGCGCATCTCACCCGGGCGCGGTTCGCCGCCCTCGAAATCGTTGATCAATGTCACGCCGTCGATCTCCGGCGCCTGAGTGGGCATGCGCCCTTCCCACAACAGGTCTGTCTCCGAGGAGAGGCCAGACACCAGCACAGTGGCTTCCGACCCTACCAGCTTGCGGTTTCGCGCGCGCGCAATCTTGCGCTGCAAAGCCATCAAATGCCGCTTGCGGTTGTAAATGGTCCGCGCGTCCACCTTGCCGTCGAGCGCGTAGCTGCCGCTGGTGTCTTCATCCGAGTATGCGAAAACACCCAGCCGGTCGAAGCCCGCGGCCTGCACGAAACTGCACAACTCCTCGAAATCGCGATCCGTCTCGCCGGGAAAGCCGACGATGAAACTGGTGCGTATCGCCACGCCCGCGATCGTACGGCGGATGCGCTCGATCAGCTTCAGGAAAATGTCGCCGGATGCGCCGCGCTTCATGCGCTTCAAGACCGCCGCGCTCGAGTGCTGCAGCGGCATGTCGATATATTTCACCAGCGCATTGTGCGCCGCCATGGTGTCGAGCAGCTTCTGCGTCACCCGATTGGGATAGGCGTACAGAAATCGGATCCACTTCTCGCGCGGCGTTTCGATTTGCGCCAGCCGCGCTAACAGGTGGGCCAGGCCGTCCGCAATACCCAGGTCTTCGCCGAAACAGGTGGTGTCCTGCCCGATCAGGTTGATTTCACGCACGCCTTGCTGGAACAGGCGCGTGGCTTCTGCGACCACGGATTCGAAGCGCCGGCTGCGGAACTTGCCGCGATACTGCGGGATGACGCAAAACGTGCAGGGATGATCGCAGCCTTCCGCGATCTTGATATAAGCGTAGTGGGCCGGGGTGGCCAGCACGCGCGGCGTCAGATCGTGGTACAGATATGCAGGCGGGTCCGGGGCGGCCTCGTCCGCCCAGCCTTCGCAAAGGGCCGCGATGCGGTCCAATTCGTTGGTGCCGATGAGCGCATCCACCTCGGGCATGTCCCGCCGGATATCTCCGCGATAGCGCTCCACGAGGCATCCGGCCACGATCAACTTCCTGGCGCGGCCGATCTTCTTGTATTCGGCCATCTCAAGGATGGTATCCACCGACTCCTGCTTGGCGGGATCGATGAAGCTGCAGGTGTTGACCACCAGCACGTCGGCCTGATCCGGATGCGGCGTCAACTCGTGTCCGCGGGACACAAGCTGGCCCATCATGACTTCGCTATCCACGAGATTCTTGGGACAGCCCAGACTGACAAATCCGATTTTCATTCGACTTTCAAGGTTGATTTCCGGGGAGACGTACTCCATTGAGGATAACACGCCTGCTTACGCCTGCCAGGCGGGTCAGGGTGTGCGACACGAAAGTGGAGGAGCGCGAAAATCTCAAAGAAAGCCGCAAGATCTTTGCGTACCCGTACTTCACGCCGTCCGGCCAGAAGTGCCCGGCCGAGGGAACCCGCTTCCGAGCTGCCGTCCTGCTTGGCTTATCCGCGTTCATCGGCGTTCATCGGCGGCCAAT
>DATKFU010000189.1:0-3288 GCA_035511215.1 Bryobacteraceae bacterium
GGCCGTAGCGCGTGCCCGCGTGGAATACGATGGCGCCCGCCGCTTCGGCCGCTTCGATGCCGTCAATTGGCTTGCCGGAGATGAATGCGCCCGGATAGCCGCCGGATGCCAGCACCACGCAGACCGACGGACCAGGTATCCATTCCATACGCGTGTCGGGCAGCTCACTTTGCGCGGCCGCCAGCAGCAACGGTGCAAGGTCCGTCCGCATGCGGTGCATGATGGGTTGGGTTTCCGGATCGCCCAGGCGGACGTTGAACTCCAGCACTTTGGGGCCGGCGCAGGTCATCATCAATCCGGCGTAGAGGAAGCCGGTGAAGCCGGTAGCAGCGATGGTGGGGCGGATGATCCGATCCAGAATGGCGCTGCTCTCCGCCGCGGTGAGGATGCGCGAATCGCAGTACGCCCCCATACCGCCCGTGTTGGGGCCCGTATCGCCATCGAAGACCGCTTTGTGATCCTGAGTCGGCTCCAGGGGAATCACGTTGCGGCCGTCGCTCAAGACGATGTAGCTGACCTCTTCGCCGGTTAGGAACTCTTCGATCACGAAGGGTGGCTTCAGGGATATCAGGGCGGCCTCCGCGGCGGCGCGGTCCGCGGCGACGACCACGCCCTTGCCCGCGGCGAGGCCATCGGCTTTGATCACGACAGGGTAGCTGAAGCGATCCAATGCGCGGGACGCTTCCGCGATATTCGGGGCGGCTACGAAGGCGGCGGTCGGGATGCCGCTTTGCTGCAGAAAGTTCTTTGCAAATACTTTGCTGCCCTCCAGCCGCGCGGCCTCGGCGGTGGGACCGAAGATGGCGCGGCCTCGGGCGCGAAACGTGTCGACCACCCCGGCCACGAGCGGCGCCTCGGGCCCTACCACAGTCAGGTCGGCGTCCACCGATTCGGCAACGGCCAAGTAGGCGGCTGGCGACCCGTCGCCCGAAGGCAGACACGACGCTACCCGCGCGATGCCCGGATTGCCGGGAGCGGCGAAGACACGCTGCACTTCCGGGCTTTGCGCCAGGCGCCACGCCAGAGCATGCTCACGTCCGCCCCCGCCGATAATCAGGACCTTCATAGCCGATACAATGATATCAATGCACGAGACGTACGATGTTGTCGTGATCGGGGCGGGGCACGCGGGATGCGAGGCGGCGCGGGCGTGTGCCCGTATGGGGCTGCGGACGGCCATGGTCACCATGAATCTGGACCTGATCGCGCAGATGTCGTGCAACCCGGCCATAGGCGGCATTGCCAAGGGGCACCTGGTGCGCGAGATCGACGCGTTGGGCGGAGTGATGGGCGAGGTCACCGATGCGGTCGGGATTCAGTTTCGTCTGCTCAACACCAGCCGGGGGCCGGCGGTGTGGTCGCCGCGCGCGCAGTGCGATAAGAAAATGTACCGCGCGCGGATGCGCGAAGTGCTGGAGCGTGAGCCAAACCTGCGCATCAAGCAGGCGGAAGTTGCGGCACTGGAGATCGAGGATGGCCCGGAGCGCCGCGCGACCGGGGTGCGACTGCGCGACGGCCGCGGCATCAGCGCCGCCGCAATCATCGTGACGACCGGGACATTCCTGAACGGCCTGGCCCACGTAGGCGAGATGCAGTATAGCTGCGGCCGCAATGGCGAAGCGCCCTCGCAGCTGCTTGGGGAGCAGTTGCGGACGTTGGGTCTTCCGTGGACCCGCCTGAAAACAGGAACACCGCCCCGGCTGGACGGGCGTACCCTCGACTGGAGCCGCTTCGAGCCACAGGCGGGCGATGCGGAGCCTACACCCTTCTCGTTTCTCACCGATAAGATCGACCGGCCCCAGGTGCAGTGCCACATCGCGTATACCACCGCAGAGACGCATCGCATCCTGCGGGAGGCGATCCCACGCTCGCCGCTGTACAGCGGTCAAATCGAAGGGGTGGGCCCGCGCTATTGCCCGTCGATCGAAGACAAGGTGGTGAAGTTTCCGGACAAACTGCGGCACCAGATTTTCCTCGAACCGGAAGGCCTGGATACCAACGAGGTCTATGTCAACGGGATGTCCACCAGCATGCCGATCTACGTGCAGGCGGACATGGTGGCCTCGGTGCCGGGATTGGAGCGGGCGGAGATGATCCGGCCAGGCTACGCGATCGAATATGATGCGATCGATCCGCGGGAGCTAAGCCATACGCTGGAGGTCAAGTCGATTCGGGGGCTGTATCTGGCCGGGCAAATTAACGGTACGTCGGGATACGAGGAGGCGGGATGCCAGGGTCTGTTGGCCGGAATCAATGCGGCCTGTTCGCTGAGGGGTTTGCCGCCGGTCATCATCGAGCGTATTGAGGGTTACACGGGCATCCTGGTGGACGATCTCGTCACGAAAGGCGCGGACGAGCCGTACCGCATGTTCACTTCGCGGGCGGAGTTCCGGCTGCACTTGCGCATCGACAATGCCGATGAGCGGCTGACCCCCATCGGCCGGCGCGTCGGGCTGGTTACCGACGAGCGGTGGGAGTTGCTCTCCCGGAAGCGGCTGCAGAAGGAGCGCCTCACGGCGGCGCTGGGGCAGCATCGCCACGGGCAGTGGCTCAAGCGGCCGGAGGCTTCGATCCGCGAAATCGGTGTTTGGGTGCGGGAGACTTTGGGCGAGGAGCCTGTGCGCGGGCTGCTCACGACTGTGGAAACCGAGATTAAGTACAGCGGTTACATTTTGCAACAGGACCGGCAGATTGAGCGGCTCAAGGATGCCGAGCGGCGGCCGATCCCGGGGGCTTTCGGCTTCGATGGCATCCCAGGTTTGTCGCGGGAGATTCGGGAGAAGCTGGAGCGGGTTCGTCCGGAAACTCTCGGCCAGGCGGCGCGCATTCCAGGCGTTACTCCGGCCGCGGTCGCCATCCTGGATGTTTATCTGAGCTTGAGCCATGTTCGCTGAACTGTTGCGCGCGAAGCTGGCCGGGATTTGCGATTTGTCCGAGTCGCAGATCGATCGGCTGAAGCTGCACTATGATCTGCTCACGCGCTGGAACAAGGTCCTAAGCCTGACCAGCGTGCGATCACTTGAGGAGTCGGTCGAGCGGCACTATTGCGAGTCTCTCTTCGCCGCCGTTCATCTGCCCGCAGATCCCGTTTCAGTGGCCGACATCGGTTCCGGCGCGGGTTTCCCAGGAATTCCTATGGCGATTGTTCGTCCGCAGTTTCAGGTCGCGCTCATAGAGTCGCACCGGCGGAAGGCGGCCTTTCTAAAAGAGGCATCGCGGGATTTGGCCAACGTGCAGGTGTTAGCCACGCGCGCGGAGGACGTTGCGGAGCATTTCGAGTGTCCCCCC
>DATKFU010000190.1:0-5670 GCA_035511215.1 Bryobacteraceae bacterium
CAGTTGGAAGCTGTCGCGGTCGAGGAGACTGCGCGAGACACTTGCGTGGTGGCGGGGCCGGGCTCCGGCAAGACCACCGTGCTGGTCGAGCACTTCGAACGCCTGGTCCAGAGCGGCGTGGATCCGCTGCGCATTCTGGCAATCACGTTCACCGACAAAGCCGCGAACAATATGCGCGAGAGGCTGGCGCGCGCATTTCGCGACCGCGCCGAGATCCGCGGGAAGCTGGAGCGAGCCTACGTTTCGACGGTGCATGGCTTCTGCGCCCGCCTGCTGAAGGAGAACGCCGTATTCGCGGGCCTCGATCCGGAATTCTATGTGATGGACGAGCGCGAATCCGCGCGCGAGCAACGCCGCGCCATCGACGAGGTGCTGGACGGCATGTTCGCGGAGCAGCCCGATTGCATGCGCGCAGTGATGCGCGGCCTCGCGGCCAACGACGCGGGTGCGGAAGTGCTGGAGGCGTATGACGCGATTCGCGCAGCTGGGGTCAGGATCGGCGATCTGCCGGGTTTCGCAGCGCCGCCCGGGGTGAACATCGCGCCTGCGATCGATGAGCTGCGAAACATGCGTCCGCCGGGTTGGAACTTCGAACAGGAGGTGCACCTGCAGGAAGCGCAGGATTGGGTAAAGCGAATTGCGGCGGCCTTGCCGCAGGGGCCGGAGCCAGCCTTGCGCGCCATGCGGTCGTTCACCTGCGAGTTACGGAAGTTGAAGCACGGCCACCGCGCCCGCGAGCTGTTCAAGCTGCTCAAGGACGACATGCTTCCCGAATTGGAGTACGCGCTCGTCACCGAATTTTACGCCGCCGAGCGCGCCACCATTTTCGATCTGTTCGCGCGCTTCGACCGCGCGTACCGCGAGCGCAAGCGGCAATCCGGCGGGCTCGATTACGACGACCTGGAGGAATACGCCGTGCGGCTGTTGGAGGATCATCCGGAAGTCCAGCGGCGCTTGCAAAAACAATTCGACCAGGTGTTGATGGACGAGTTCCAGGATACCAATGGACGGCAGGCCCGGCTGCTGGAATTGCTCCGTGCGCCCGATCGCTTCTATGCCGTGGGCGACATTAACCAGTCGATCTACGGTTTCCGCCACGCCGAGCCGCAGGTGTTCCGCGACTATCGCGACGAGGTGGCGAACTGCGGCGGGCGCCTGGTCGAGATGGTCGAGAATTTCCGCAGCCGTCCCGAGATTCTGCGTGCGGTGGAAAGGGTGGTTGCCGGCGCGGAGGGCGTTGAGGCGCGGCCGCTGGTGCCGGGCCTGTCGTTTCCGGACAAGCCGGAGCCGTCGGTGGAGGCGATAGCGGCAGCCACGCTGGAGCTGGAAGCGGATTGGGTGGCCGCTCGAATCGCCGGGCTTGAAAGCAAGTTGCAGTTGCGCAACGGGGCAGCCACCTTCCGGGACTTCGCTGTTTTGTTACGTAACTCCGAAGTCGTCCCGGAGTTTACGCGCGCATTCGACCTTCTAGGTATTCCGTATTTGGTGAATCGCGGGAAAGGATTCTACGAATCGCGCGAGGTGGTGGACCTGATGCATCTGCTGCGCGTGTTGGCGAATCCGCTGGATGAGATCAGCATGGCGGCGGTGCTCCGGTCGCCGTTCGTGCAGGTATCGGATGAAGCTCTGCTCCGGGTGTCGATACCCCCTGGGGACGCGGAGAAGCTCACGCGTTTTCGCGAGCAGTTGGCGCGATGGCGTGCGACGCGCGACTACACGGCAATCGACCAGTTGTTGTTGCGGGCTATGGACGAGTGCGGCTATCCGTATCCCGCCGGACCGCGCGGCGCGGCGAACATTGAAAAATTTCTGGCTCAGGCGCGGACGGCCGGCGCGCGCCAAACGCTCGCGGAATTCGTCGACGAAATCGAGGTCCTGCGCGCATCCAAGCCGCGCGAACCCGATGCGCCGCCGGAAGATTCGGCCAACGCCGTGAAGATCATGACCGTGCATGCCGCCAAAGGGCTGGAGTTTCCGATCGTGTTTCTGGCGGCGATGCACAAGGGTATCGATGCGAACCCTGGGGCGATTTCCTTTTTGCCCGGCGTCGGTCTGGGCATTCAGTGGCGCCATCCCCTGGGCGGCAGAAACAAGAGCGATTCGTTCCGCCATGCCATTAACGAGAAGCTGAAACAGCGCGAAAAGGAAGAGAGCAACCGGCTGCTGTACGTGGCTATGACCCGCGCCGAAGAGCATCTGGTGCTGTCGTTTTCGACGAATGGGAAGAAGCCGCAGAACTGGGCAGCCGTGGTGGCTGAACGCTTGCCAGTGCGAACGGTAAGCGAACCTGCGCAAAGGCCGGCGCCGCGCGAACGCGACGAGGATGCCGTTCCTCCGCAGTTCCTGGAGCGGCCACTTCCGGCCGGGCGGTACGACTCGCAAGCCAACGTGACCTCCATCGCCATGTTTGCCGATTGCCCGCGGCGTTACTATCTCTCGCGCTACCTGGGCTTCGAGGCGCCCCGTGGGGCAGGCTCGCAGCCTGCGGCGGCCTCTGAGGCCGCCCGGTCGCCGGCCGATCTATTCGGAATACAGGTGCACGCCCTGCTGGCGGGAGCCCTGGTGGAGTCGCCCGATCCCGAAGCGGCCAAGCTGGCGGATCTGTTCCGCAAAAGCGCGCTAGGCCGGCGCACGGCCGCATCGGCTACCATCGAACGCGAATTCGATTTCCTGATGGAAGTGGAAAGCGTGGTCCTCCGCGGCCAGATCGACTTGTGGTTTGAAGATCGCGGCAAAACCGTGCTGGTGGATTATAAGACCGATCGCGTGACCGCCGCGGATGCGCCGGCCCGTGCGGAGCGCTACGCTCTGCAGTTGCGGCTGTACGCGCTGGCGCTGGAACGTCTCAACGGCCGCGCGCCGGATGAGGCGTACATTTATTTTCTGCGGCCGAACGCCCCCGTGCCGGTGGATCTGCGGCCTTCACTATTCGACGCTCCCGAAGCGGCCGTGCGCGAATTTCGCCAAGCACAGGAACGCCAGGATTTTCCGCTGCGCGAGGGTGAGCACTGCCGCGCCTGTCCGCATTTCAATCGCCTGTGCCCGGCGCAGCTTGCACCTGACGTTCCCGCCTCTCCCATCCCGGCTTGAATAGCGGCAGGTAATTCTCGTGTTGGTACGGATGTTTCAGGATTTCTTCGATGTTTAGATCGATCCCCAGGCCCGGGCGATCGGGCACTTCGATGTATCCGTTCACCTGGTGCACAGGGTGGGTCACAATCTCCCGCTCCCACGGCTCGTTGAACTCGTCGAACAATTCATGGATAAAGAAATTGGGGATGGACGCGTTGAGCTGCACGCACGCCGCTGAGCAAATCGGCCCTTGCGCGCTATGCGGCGCGATGACGCCGAAATGCGCATCCACCATGTCCGCGATTTTGCGCGCGGCGAACAGTCCGCCCAGGTTCAGCGGCTCCGGCTGCAGGATACTCACGACCTCGTGCTTCAGCAGTTCCGCAAACTGCTGCTTCGTCGAGAGGCTCTCGCCCGTGGCGATGGGCACCGGGCTGCGCCGCGCCACTTCCACCATGGCTGGAATATTGGTGTGGGCCACGGGCTCTTCGAACCACGTGGGCCGGAATTGGTGAATCGCTTCGGCAAACTCCACGGCGGTCGCGACGTTGAAGCGGCAGTGCGCTTCGATCAGCAGATCCACCGCCGGCCCCACGGCATCGCGCACGGCCCGGATGATGTCCACCGCGAGATCGAAATCGTACCGCGAAAGGTATCGCCAGCTTGAGCCGAACGGATCGAATTTGAGCGCCGTGTAACCTCGCGCCGCCACCAGCTTGGCCGTCGCGGCGAAACTCTCCGGTGTTCGCGGGCCGCGATACCAGCCGTTCGCATACGCGCGCAGCTTCTCGTGGCACTGCCCGCCCCACAGGTTGTAGATGGGCTGATTGCAGGCCTTGCCGATGATGTCCCACAGGGCTATCTCGATGGCCGCCACCGCGCACATGTGGATCTGCGCGCCTTCGGTATACACATCCCGTATCAGGCGCTGCGAGATCGTCTCCACCTGGAACGGGTCCATCCCGATCACCAGCGGCTTCAGCTCATGGATGGCAGCCTCCACGGTCTTGCCGAAACAGTTCACCGTGCCTTCACCCACACCGTGGATGCCCTCGTCAGTTGAAACCTTGGCGAATACCCAGTTTTTCCAGGGATTGCCGGCAATGTAGGTGTCGATGGCGACGATTCTCATGAAGGGGATTTTACAACATCGCCCGCCGCGCGTCGCGGAGAGCTTTGCCAAACCCGGTTACGGCGGAGCTATTGCGGCACCAGAGTAAGTCCGGGGAAGTCGTATTCGTACTTCCAGTTCAGCAGGCCGCCAAGCGTCAGGCCGGGCGACGCGAAGGTCAGTGGGCTTGTGGGATCGGGGCCCACGTCGACGATCACCTCGGCGTTGGGGCCGTCGATAATTGGGAGTTGCATTTCGGTCATGCCGTTATTCGTCACCACCAATGGCTGCATGGTAATCGACCCAACGGAGGCATCGGCCTGGGCCTCCAAGACGCTGTCTTGGAGGAAGAAGTTCGAGATGAGCCGGACCGTAACCACGCTTCCAGGGCTACCCCCTTGCCAAGCCACGGTGAACGGCTTGGATGGGTCGATGTACGTGCCGGCCGGAAATTGAGACGTAATCTGAATGGGAGCGCCGACCGCCAAGCTGGTCTGAAAGGGGCCTACATTCGTTCCACCTTCCGCGGAGACGCCAAAGGTGCCGCCCGTGATCGCGCCCGCGGGCAGGGTCTCTTGGTACGCGATCTTTCCGTCCAGCAGCGCCGGCGCGACAGCCACGGCCGGCCCCGAGGGCCCCTGGAGGGTGATCGTGCCTGCATCCAAAGTGACGTAACCAGGGAGAGTGCAGGCAGGGATCACCGCCGTTCCTCCACCCGCGATCAGGTATCCCGCCGCTATGAGCGGGGGAGCTGGCGGAGGAGGCGTCTTTCCGGGCGAGCCGTCAAACCATGCGCTGAAAGTATCGGTTTCGGAGGGCGGGGTGGCGTTGACTGCCACGACCCTTTTCAGCTTGATGCGGCCCAAGGTTTCGAGTGGCGGGTCCACGCACTGCCCTCCGCCGCTGTGGATGCTGACCACCACCGGTGGGCCGAACAAGTTTCCCGGTGCCGCCGCCAGGGTAACAGCGCATCCCTCCAGCACCCCAGGCGGCACCTGGGCATTGATCTGATCCACGCCCACCAGCCCCGGAGCCTTCCACGCGGATGTGCTGAGCGTCGTAGCGCCGAGGAGGCGGGCCACGCCTGACTCGTCGGACATCCCTGCGGGAGCAGGCGTCCCGTCCGGTATGGCAACCTTCGGTGGGCCAAGGCCCGTGCCGAAGACCTCCAGGTAATCGCCCGGTGCGGCGCTGTTGGAGGGTCCGTTCAGAGAGACCGTACCATCCGGCTTGACATTGAGCACGGCGGCCTGCCCGCAGCCGCTGCCGTTCAGCGTGAAGATGCCCGGGCCGACGTAGTACGTATCTACCATGACTGGCTGGCTCGGCCCTGCCGCAGTCGTCACGACCACTGGAACTGACGAATAGCCGCTAGCCGTACCCGCGGGAACCTCTGCCGGCACCTGTAGATTGATCTGTGTGGGCGAGGCGTAGAACAGGGGAGCGGCGACTCCGTTTATAGTTACCGAGGTTCCGGCCAAATTGGC
>DATKFU010000191.1:0-2495 GCA_035511215.1 Bryobacteraceae bacterium
CGGCCGCCGCCTGCTGTGACCGGATTCAAATCGCGCCGACACGAACCGCCGGTGCTACCATTGAGGTAGAGCTTATCCACATGTTACTGGTATTGTGCGGCCTGCTTGACGCAATCGTTTCGATCATGTACTTATTGACCCGCGATGCGGATGGATCCCTGACTTTCCGTACAGGATTTTCTTTGCTAGGTACGATTGTGTTTCTGGGCATGCTGACACTGGCGGCCGGGGCTTGCACCATCGCAGCCGGCATTTGGAGTTCCGGAAAAGGCCGGTCCTGGCTCCTGGTGCTGAATGGCATTGCTTGCAGCGTACTCGGCGTGACCTACATCTACTTTGTCCGGTTTGGAGTTAGTTTTCGTACCATCGCCATTCTGATCGTCGCGATGGCCATCAGCATCGGCATTTATGCGTTTGCAACCGCGCGAACATTGCGGCGTCATCTCACTGCCGAATGGCTTCTTGGCGCGGCCGGAGTTGCGTCGTTTGGTTTTGCCTGCGCGTTTCTGGCCTTCGTGTTCCGCTGGATTAAACTGGAGCCAGGGTCGGCCGTTCAGACCTTGCGCTGGATGGGCTCTTACTTCGCTTTCAGCGCAATTTGCATGTGGGGGCTGGCGTTGCGCCTGCGTAGCCTGGATCTTACTTATCCCCCAATTCTAGCCGTCCTGCCTTCTGGCTCCTGACTTTTTCCCCATCGCTTCTTTTATCCCCAGCTTCTGCATGCGCGATTGCAGCGTGGTCCGCTTTAGCCCCAACCGCGCCGCCGCCCCCGCCTGTCCGCCCACCACCCAATTGCACTCGCGCAAGGCGCGCAGGATATGTTCCCGCTCGGCCTCCTGCAGCGTAGTCGGCGCGCCCGTTACAGCCGCCGCCTCTCCGCCGGTGCGCACTTCCGCCAGGGGCACCTGCAGCACCGAACCGCGCGTCAGGATCACCGCCCGCTCGATCAGATTTTCCAGCTCCCGCACATTGCCCGGCCAATTCCAATTGGTCAGCGTCTCCATGGCCTCGCTCGGAATCGTCTCGATGCGGCGGTTCATGCGCCGCGCATATTTCTGCGTAAAGTACCGCACCAGCAGCGGAATGTCTTCCCGGCGCTCGCGCAAAGGCGGCAGCGGGATGGGGAACACGTTGAGCCTGTAGAACAAGTCCTCGCGGAATTCGCGGCTGGCGATCATCTGGCTCAAGTCGCGATTGGTGGCGGTCACCAGGCGGATATCCACCTTGACCGTGCGTGTGCTGCCCAGCCTTTCGAACTCGCGCTCCTGCAATACGCGCAGCAGCTTGGGCTGCAGCTCCAGCGGAATGTCGCCGATCTCGTCCAGAAAAAGCGTGCCCTTGTCGGCCAGCTCGAACCGTCCGATCTTCTGGCTGATGGCGCCCGTAAACGCACCTTTCTCATGGCCGAACAGCTCGCTCTCGATCAGCCCCGTCGGGATCGCGGCGCAGTTCACCTTCACAAACGTACGCTGCCGCCGCGCGCTCAGATTGTGAATGGCGCGCGCGATCAACTCTTTGCCGGTACCGCTTTCACCCTGTATCAGCACGGTCGAATCGGTGGGCGCCACGGTTTCCACGTCGCGGAGGGCGCGCTTCAACGCTTGGCTGTCGCCCACGATTTCCTCAAAATCGTACTCCGTGCGGATCTCGTCTTCCAGATACAGCTTCTCCTCCGCCAGCTTGTCTTTGAGCTCTTCGATCTGGCGAAAGGCGAGCGCGTTCTCGACGGCGATGGCCAGTTCGTTGCCGATCTGCGTGAGCAGTTCGACGTCCTGCGGCGCGAAGGCCGCGTCACGCATGCTCGCTACATTCAGGGTGCCCAGCGCCTTGTCTCCGCGCAGCAGCGGAATGCATACCGCCGATTGCAGGCCCGCGGCCAACAAGCGCCGAACGATCTCGGAAGGGAAGTGCTCGGCATCCGCCCGATTCCACAGCAGCGGCTGCCGCCTGCGCATGGCATCGGCGGCGGGCGAATCTTCGGGCGAGGCCAGATGCACCTCGTGGATCTGGCTATCGCCTCCGGGAAAGTCGAGCGCTTCCAGACGGAGTTGTCCCTGGGCTTCGTCGTACAGCACCAGGCTGGCGTACTCGTGCCGGATCAGGCGGCGCAATAACTCCGAAACCGTCTGGAAAAGCTCGCGCAGATCCAGGTTCGCCACCATGGCGTTGGTGACGTCGAGCACCATCTGCAGGCGATCGCGCTGGCGTGCCAATTCCCCCTGATAACATTGCGCGGTTTCGTAGTTGAGAACGTTCTCCACCGCGACCGCGACCTGCCGCGCGACTTGCACCAGAAACTCAAGATCCGCGCGGTCGAAAGCGCAAGGCTCAGCGCCGCCCAGTCCCATGGCGCCCAAGCGCCGCTGCGCAGTGGTCAGCGGCAGCACGCAGCAGGAACGTACGCCGTGCTCCCGCAGCAACTGCATGATCTTCGGGTAGCGCGTCTCCTGGTCGATATCGTGGATCACCAGGGGCCGCTGCGTCTGCCAAACCAG
>DATKFU010000192.1:0-38376 GCA_035511215.1 Bryobacteraceae bacterium
GGGGGGAGGCCGCGCGCACTACCGCCAGCCCCTCGGATGCATCCCCCGCTGTACCGGACATGGGACCGCAAGCCGGTCCGCAGCCGGATCCACCCGCCGCCCCGGCCCAATCTACGGAATCGCCCGCCGAACCCGTCGCAAATCCTTCAAATAGTGTGAATTGCCATTCGAACCCAAACACCGGAACCGCCCCAGTCGCAGTACGCCCCTCATGCGGCAGACGTCGCGTTCGAAGGACGCGCCTCGAACGTGTAGCCGAATCCCCGCACCGAGTGAATCAGCCCCGGATTGGTCGGCTCAGTCTCGATCTTCTGCCGCAGCCGGAGCACATAAACGTCGACCGCGCGGTCCGTGATGGCGCGATCCTGGCCCCAAACGGCGTTCAGCAATTGTTCGCGGCTGAACACCACCCCCGGCCGGCTCATCAGGAATTCGAGCAGACGAAACTCCGTGGCGGTGAGGTTGAGCGGCGCTCCATTCAGGCGCGCCTGGCAGCTGCTGCGGTCCAGTTGCACCCCGCCCGCCTCCAACACGCGTGCCGGCGCTGCCTGGTTGCGGAACTGCAGCTTGATGCGTGCGATCAACTCGCGCACGAAGAAAGGCTTCACCACGTAGTCGTTGGCGCCCAGTTCCAGCCCCACGATCCGGTCCGTCTCCGATGCCCGCGCCGTCAGGAAGATGATCGGCGTGCTCACCAGGTCCGGATCTTTGCGCACCGCCTTGCAAATCTCCAGGCCATCGTAGTCCGGCAGCATAATGTCCAGCAAGATCAGATCCGGCCGCGTTTGGCGGCACAGTTCCAGGGCGCCTTTGCCGGTTTGGGAGCCGGTCAGGATGAATCCTTCTTTCTCAAGGTTGTACTTCAACAGCGCCAAAAGGTCGGTGTCGTCTTCAATTAGAAGGATCTTCTTCATAGACGTCCTTCACTAGAGCGTAAACAACCAATGGTTACCAAGGCGTTACGGAAGCATGAACTACGGATTAAGTTCTGCGGTGGCCTGTGGGGCGGGCGTCCACGCCTGCAGCGGGTCTCCAGACCCGCTCTTATCTCCTAAACCCCTTCAAACCGATATCCAAATCCGCGGACAGTAGTCAAATACCGCGGATTATCCGGCTCCGCCTCAATGTGTTCCCGCAATCGCCGGATATGCACATCCACCGTCCGCGGCGTGACGAAACGCTGCTGGCCCCAAACCTCCTCCAGCAACTGGTCGCGGCTATATGCGCGGCCAGCGTGCGTCACAAAGAACTCCAGCAATTTGTACTCGGTGGATGTCAGATTCAATTCCCGGTCGTCCAGAAAAACGCGGTGAGCACCCCGGTCCAGTTTGAACGGTCCGGCCTCCACCGCGGTATTCTCCTCCTCGTCGCGATCGGAGCGGCGCAAGTGCGCCTTCACCCGGGCCACCAGCTCGCGCGGGCTGAACGGTTTGGTCATGTAATCGTCGCCGCCGATCTCCAGCCCCAGTACCCGGTCGACTTCGTCCGAGCGGGCCGTCAGAAACAGGACCGGCGTACGCGCCAGCACGGCCGACCGCCGGATCTGCCGGCAAAGTTCGAACCCGTCGTCGCCTGGCAGCATCACGTCCAGCACGATCAGATCCGGCTTCCACGCTTCCAGATCCTTCAGGGCGCCTTTGTTGCCGGACAGCACGTAAGCCTGATAGCCGCCGCGCGTCAGATTGTAGTCCAACAGTGCGGCCAGCTCCGCTTCGTCTTCCACGATTGCGATCTTCTTAGCCATCCGTGAGGTACCTTCTGTATTATCGAACAGATCGCCATCGACGCTATCGGTTTCACCGGCGGGTCTCTGCTAGGCTGGGTATCATGACGGATCTCAGCTACCCCATCGGCCGCTTCGTCTACGCCGGCGAGAACACCGAGGTCGAGCGCCGGGCTTTCATCGACCGCATCGAAAACGCGCCCACCCGCATGCGCGCGGCGGTGGAAGGCTTAACCCCGGACCAACTCGACACGCCCTATCGCCCCGGCGGCTGGACCGTCCGCCAGGTGGTCCACCACGTCCCCGACAGCCACATCAACAGTTACTGCCGCTTCCGTCTGGCGCTCACCGAGGACACCCCCAGCGTCAAGGGCTACGATCAGGAGCGCTGGGCCGAGCTTTTCGATTCGCGCTCCGCGCCTGTCCAGGTTTCTCTCGCCTTGCTCGAATCGCTGCACCGCCGCTGGGTGCTGCTGCTGCGCTCTATGACGCCCGCGGATTTCGCGCGCACGTTCCTGCATTCCGAGCTCGGCCCCGTCACCCTGGATCGCAACCTGGCGCTGTACGCCTGGCATGGCGATCATCACGTGGCGCATGTCACCGCCCTGCGTGCCCGCATGGGATGGGGCTGACCCGTGACCGCATTGCATCCGTGCTTACCTGGAATTAAACTTGAGGCATGCGCTCCCAGACTCCGATAGCATTTGGCATGCTCGCACTGGTCGTCATGCTGACGGCGGCACGGCAGGCCCACCCAGAGGATGTCAAAACGCCGTATCCAAGCATGGCTCCGCTTGGCCAATACCTGATGGAGCGAACTGCTGAAATAGCCCTTGCTCGGAGCGCTGCTCCGGAATCCATCTCCCAGGATGCCGGCGTCATGATTATGGGCCGGCATGGCTACGAAACCGTGGCCCAAGGCAAGAACGGTTTCATGTGCGTGGTGCAGCGATCGTGGACCGCTGGAATCGACGAACCCGACTTTTGGAATCCAAAAGTGCGGGCTCCGATCTGCTACAACTCGGCAGCCGTGCGATCTTACCTTCCGCAAACGATTCGAAAAACCGAAATGATATTGGCGGGGCGATCCAAAGCTCAGATGACCGAGGACATCAAAGCCGCTCTCGACAAGAAGGAATTGCCGGCAGTGGAAGTTGGCGCGATGTGCTACATGATGGCAAAGCAAGGGTACCTGAACGATCGTGCCGGGCACTGGCACCCTCACCTGATGTTCTTCTTCCCACTGACAGACCCTCCAACCTGGGGTGCAGACAAGCCGGGTTCCCCGATCCTAGGAGATCAGGACACTCTCGGCCGGGTGACCATATTTCTGATTCCCGTCGGCAATTGGTCGGACGGGACGGCTGCTGCGCATGACCATTGACGCGCAGTGCACCCCTGACCCACCCGCTTGACTTTCTCCCTAGTCCAGGCTATATATAGTCTGGAATAGGAAAGCATGCCCGACGATTCCCCGCAACTCTTGCCCGGTACCCTCTACCTGCTGATCCTGCGAACTCTGGCGGCGGGTCCGCTGCATGGATACGCGATTGCCCGCCGCATTAAAGAACGCTCCGCGGAGGTACTGGACGTCGAGGAGGGTTCGCTCTATCCCGCCTTGAATCGCATGCTGCTGAAAGGCTGGCTGCGCGCGGAATGGGGAACCTCGGAAACCAACCGGAAGGCACGCTTCTACAGCCTCACCAAGGAAGGCCAGAAGCGACTTGTGGCGGAAGCAGGTGAATTCAACAAGCTGGTGAACGCCATACAACTGGTGATGAAGACAGCGTGAGGAACTGACGCCATGGCATTTCTGCGGGAACTTTACTTGCGCTTGCGTTGGCGGGCCGGCCGATCGCGCTTTCAAGCCGATCTCGCCGATGAAATGCAGTTCCATATCGAGAGCCGGGCCGATGAACTGGAAAGCAACGGTGTGCCCCGCAGCGAAGCGCTGCTGCGGGCGCGCCGCGAATTTGGCTCGCGGCTGAAGGCGGCCGAAGACACGTCGGGAGCGTGGCAGATGCAGTGGCTGGAGGACTTGGCCGCCGATCTCCGCTACGCGGGCCGCGCTTTCCGCCGCAACCCCGGCTTCGCCCTAACCGCCATTTCTTGCCTGGCGCTAGGAATCGGCGCGAACACTACAATCTTCAATATCACGACTGGCTTTCTCTTCAGCCAACCGTCCTGCCGCGACAACGCCTCGCTGATCGCTATATGGGAAGGCGGGAAGATGCGATCGTCATTCGCTGATTTTCAGTTCCTGCGGAATGCGCAAGTGTTTGCAGGGATGGCGGGAATCAATCCTGAACGCGAGGTGAACTGGCGGGACGGCGATCGGACCAGCCGCTTTTATGCGGGAACGGTGACGGACGATTTTTTCGGTACCTTGGGGGTCCCGTTCCTTCTTGGCCGCGGCATAGCGCCCGGCGAAACCAATACCGCGGTACTCTCGAATCAGGTTTGGCGCGGCACTTTCGCCGGGGATCCGGCAATCCTCGGCCGCAAACTGATCCTGGAGGGACGCGTCTATACGGTCGCCGGTGTGCTTCCAGCAGACCACCGTTCGGTCGTTGGCTTCGGCATCTCACCGGACATTTACATTCCAGCCGCGGGTGACGACGATAACGTGCAATTCTACGCGCGCATGCCGAAAGGCATGACCCTCCCCGTGGCGCGCGCCCGCCTGCTAAGCCTGTTCGCGCAACTCGACCGCATTCACCCTAACGAGGGCCGCCAACGAACAGACCGCCAGACGCGCGTCACCGGCGTTACGGGCCTCGATCTCCTGCAGCAGGCGATGCCCGGCGTGGTGGTGGCCTTTTTCGCTATGCTCCTGGTGGTTGCCGGTCTCGTGCTGCTGATTGCATGCACAAACGTAGCCAGCTTGCTGTTGGCCCGCGCCTCCAGCCGCTCGCAGGAGTTGGCCATTCGTCTGTCTCTCGGCGCCAGCCGCAGGCGAATCGTGCGTCACCTGCTGGCCGAGAGCTTGTTGCTCTCCGTGCTGGGATCGGTCGCGGGGTTGGCCATCGACATGGCTTGCGCGAAGGGGATCGACAGTCTCGCTCTGCCGGTGCCCCTCCCGATTCACCTGGTTGTCTCGCCCGACTGGCGCCTGTTGTGGTACGCGCTCTGTATCGTATTCGTCAGCGCCGCCCTCTGCGGCTTGCTGCCTGCGCTCAAAGCGGTCCGCAAGGACGTGAGTCACGCCTTGAAGCAGGAGGAGCGGCAGACCGCGCGCTCGTGGAATTTGCGCAGCGTTCTGGTTGGCGGGCAACTGGCTGTTTCTATTGTGCTGCTCACCACCGGCTTTCTCTTCGTGCATAACCTGCTTCGAGCCACTTCGATGAATCCCGGCTTCGACGTTCACCATACGATTTGGGCGTATATGCGCCTGGTGCCCGAGAAGTATAGCGACGCCGGCCAAACCAAGCAGATGTCCTTGGTACGTTCCGCGCTGGAGCGACTGCGTGCTCTGCCAGGTGTCGAAGCGGCCGCTATTACCCGACGAGTTCCGTTGAATGACTATTGTGCGATCGGGACCGAGCTTCGAACGGACGTATCGCCGACTCCAATTCACCTCCAGTACGAATGCAACAGCGTCGGCCCGGACTACTTTCGCACCATCGGTATTCCGATTCTGCGCGGACGGGAGTTTTCGACCGCCGACCGGACCGGCTCGCAACCAGTGGCCATCGTGAACGAGACCTTCGCGCGCACGGTTTTCGGCAAAACCGATCCTGTCGGTCACACCATTGCCATGGACTTTGCGAATGACAAACCCAAGCTCATCGTCGGAGTGGCGAAGGATAGCCGGTACTTCACTCTCGGCGAGCGGCAGCGCCTCGCTGTATACGAGCCGTATTTTTCCCTCGGAGAGCCCATCAATTTGCACTTTCTGGTTCGCACAGCCGGCTCGCCGGCGGCATGCGTAAAGTCCATAACCGATGCGTTGGGCAGTCTCGATGCCACGGCCGCAATCGAAGCGAAACCGATGCGCCGGGCACTCGGACTGGCATTGCTGCCCAGCCAGGCCGGAGCGGTGATGCTGGGAGCGATGGGGATCCTCGGACTCATGCTGGCGGCCATCGGCCTGTATGGAGTCTTGTTGTTTTCGGTCTCGCGCCGAACACGGGAGATCGGTCTGCGCGTGGCCCTGGGGGCAACGCCGCCCGATGTTTTGCGGATCGTCGGCAGGCAGAGTCTGGTCCTGGTGGGAGGTGGCATGCTTGCAGGCCTGGCTCTGGCCTTTTTCGTGATGCAGCCACTTGCGACGTTCTTGGTGCCGGGCCTGAGCACTGTAGATCCAACAGCCGTGTTCGCGGTAATTGGCGTTCTCGCCGCAACTGCGTTACTGGCTTCTTTAGCCCCTGCCGTTCGGGCGCTCCGCGTTGATCCGATGACGGCGCTAAGATACGAGTGAGTGGTAATGGCCAAGATCGGCTTCAGGTCCGTGGACGAGTACATTGCCTCGCAGCCCGAGGCCGTGCAGGCCGTCCTCGGCCGCGTGCGCAGCGCCATCCGCAAGGCCGTACCGGCAGCCCAGGAAGTGATCTCCTATAACATGCCCACCTACACGCTATATGGTGGCCGCTTGCTTAATTTTGCCGTGTGGAAGCAGCACTACTCGATTTACGCCGCCACCGCGCAGGTGCTCGCGGCGTTCCAAGGCGAACTTGCTTCGTACGCGGTCGACAAGGGCACCATCCGCTTCCCGCTATCGCAGCCCGTTCCCGTGAAGTTGATTGGACGCATAGCGAAATTCCGTGCGAAAGAAATCGCCGCCCGCGAGAACGCGAAGCCGTCCCCGCCGAAGAATCGCTAGAGGCCGGCGCAAGTACCCAGCGTCCGCAACCGAACACCCGCTATCCTGAAATTTGCCCGACGGTTACTATCTCTATTGCGACGTAAGCCTGCCTGTCCCACTCGACCAGCCGTTCACTTACGGCCTACCGGATACGCTGCGCCACCGTGTGCAGCCGGGCTGCCGCGTACTGGTCCCGTTCGGCAGCCGCCGCCTCACCGGAGTGGTGCTGCGCTGCCACGACGATGCCCCCGGAGTGCCCACGCGCGACGCCATGCGCCTGATCGATGCCGAGCCGGTGCTCGACTCCGGGTTGCTCGCCCTGGGCAAATGGATCTCCGGCTACTACTGCGCTCCCCTCGGCGAAGTGCTGCGCGGCATGCTGCCGCTGGCCTCCGATATCCGCCGCGGCAAAGTCTATTCGCTCACCGACGCCGGCCGAGATGCCGCCCGCCAGCTTCTGTTCGATTCTTCGCCCGAAGACCCCGTGGTGCAGATCCTGCGCATGCTCGACCGGCGCCCGCTATCCGCCTCTTATCTCGAGCGTAAACTGCCCCTGGCCGCCAATGCCTTGCGCGCGCTGGAGCGCAAGCGCTTCGTTATGGTCGAGCAGGTCCAAACTGAGCGCGATCCGTTGCGCGCCTCCTCCGAGCGGCTGCGCGTCGAGGCAGCGGTGCAGCCAACCCGCCTTGCGCCCACCGCTAAACTCGGCAAGCCCGAGCGCGAGTTGCTGGCCTTCCTGGATCTGCATCCCGGCTCGCACAACCTGAAGGATCTTGAATCCATGGTCCGCGACGCCAGCCCCGCGGCCCGCGCCCTGGCCCGCAAGAAGCTCGTGACGCTGCGCACTGAACCCGTCGCCCTCAACGCCGCCGGGCCCGTGCGCGGACCGCACACGCTCAATCCCCCGCAGGCCGCCGCCTTCGAGCAGATCGGCGTCGCCATCCAGGCGCACGAATTCCATACCTTCCTGCTGCACGGTGTCACCGGCTCCGGCAAGACCGAGGTTTACCTGAACGCCATCGACGCCGCGCTCGCCTGCGGCCGCAGCGCCCTGCTGCTGGTCCCCGAAATCGCCTTGACCCCCGCCGTCGCCGGCCAGTTCTTCAGCCGCTTTGGCGATCGTGTCGCCATTCTGCACAGCGCCTTCAGCGATTCCGAGCGCTCCGATCAGTGGCGCCGCATCCGCTCGGGCGCGGCGGCCGTGGTGGTGGCCACGCGCTCCGGAGTGTTCGCGCCCATGCTCAATCTCGGTCTGATCGTGGTGGACGAGGAGCACGACCAGAGCTATAAACAGGAGGAAACGCCGCGCTATAACGGCCGCGACGTGGCTATCGTGCGTGCGCAGGCGGCCCGTGCGTGCGTGGTGTTGGGATCCGCTACGCCCAGCCTCGAGAGCCGTTATAACGCCGAGCGCGGCAAGTACACGCTGCTCGAGCTGCCCACCCGTGTAGAAGCGCGGCCCATGCCGCAGGTGGAGCTGATCGACATGCGCACCGAGTTTCTGGAAACGCGCAAGCAGGCCACCTTCTCGCGCCGTTTGCTCGAAGCCGTCGCGCACCGCGTCGATAACGGCGAGCAGACCATCGTCCTGCTCAATCGCCGCGGCTTCTCCAGTTTCGTCGCCTGCCGCTCCTGCGGCGAGCGCGTCGAGTGCATGAATTGCTCGGTCACCCTCACCTTTCATCGCCGCGACCGCCGCCTGCTCTGCCATTACTGCAACTACGCCGAGCGCGTGCCGTCGCACTGTCCCAAGTGCCAGAGCGAGCATATCTACTTTATCGGTGTCGGCTCGGAGAAAGTCGAAGAAGAGCTGCACCGCGAGTTCCCCAAAGCCCGCATCGCCCGCCTGGATCGCGATACCGCCAGCGCCAAGCGGCAGTATGAAGCCATCCTGCAAGGCTTCCGCGAGGCGTCCTACGACATTCTGGTCGGCACCCAAATGATCGCCAAGGGCCACGATATTCCCAATGTCACGCTGGTCGGCGTGGTCTCGGCCGACGTAGGCCTCGGGCTGCCCGACTTCCGCGCCGCCGAGCGCACCTTTCAACTCCTCACGCAAGTCGCCGGACGCGCCGGACGCGGCAGCCTCCCCGGCATTGTTTTGATACAAACCATCAACCCGGACCACTACGCTGTTAGGATGGCTGCCGCGCAGGATTACCAGACTTTTTATGAAAAAGAGTTGCAGTTCCGCCGCATGATGCACTACCCGCCGTTCAGCGCCATGGCCAATATCCTGGTGCGCAGTGAGCAGCAGGAGCACGCCATGCGGCTGAGCACCGAACTGGGTCGCTTTCTGACGCCGGCGCCGGAGAAGATCAAGATTCTGGGGCCGGCCGAAGCGCCCGTGACGCGCCTGAAGAACGAATACCGGTATCAGTTCCTGATCAAGGCTGCCAGCCGTACCGCGCTCAATGAGTTATTGCGCCGCGCACAGACATTTGCGCGCGAGCAGAAGTGGAGCGCCACCGCGCTGGTAATCGATGTGGACCCGCTGACGCTGCTTTAGTGCCCTGGGGAGGCTGCAGCGTGCGCGCCTTAGGCGGTCAGGCAGCAACGAGCATGCTGCGCGAGATGTTCGGCTAGTCTATTCCAAACCGCCTTTTCCTGTGCTGATTCGTCCGGATGGCGCGGAGGGAATCCAACGATCATGGTTGGGATCTTCATCGATTGGGTCCGCAGCCACGTCGAGGCGACGGCCATTTGCGGATATCTCGCGAACATAACCGACGTGCAGCGTGACTCCTTCCGTATCCGGCCGGAATCGGCGAAGTCTTGCCAATGTACTGTTGCCAATCATGCTAACAGACACTCCATCATCGTCATGCCCATTCGCGCGCGGGATGAAAGCGCTCCTTCTGACCCGCGGTGGAACCGAACGCGTAAGATCAGCGGGCTTGACCCCTCTGGCTATTAATTGTTGGCAGGCGACGGATTGGGAGGTCATGCCGCGCAAACATGTTCAGGCAATACATTGTCAAAAACCCAGTTGATCCACTTCAGTGCCGATTCCGGACCCGGGTGTTCCTCAACACCGTAGCGGTTCGCGTCTGAGTGATATAGGTACGGAGACTCATCTTCAATCGAAGGAAACACGAGTTCAACGCTTCTGTCATCTCGGGCCCAAAGCAATCGGATTGCGCCGTCCGGATCTGAGTAGACGTCGCTTGCGGGAATGCTAAAGTTCAGACTGGTGAGGCCTACAAGCATTGAATGTGCGCGTACGTGCGCTCGGTCGCCGGGCCGTCGACTATCAGACGGATCGTCATTGGGAAGGTCCATTAGGCTAGTGACAGCGGACCCGGATTCAATCAGAAGCCGATTCCTACTGTGGGGCTGAAGTAATCGGAGGTTTGCGCTATACAGCAGCCCTGGACTAGAGAGAGCTGGTCGGGCGGCCGCCTCAAAACTGAGCTCCATCTGGCCGAGTAGCGGAGAATAGTCGCCATGAGGCTGAGTCGCCGCCTGGCGCGCCGAGTCAGACGGAGGCGGCTGGATCGCCCTGGGAACGGGCCGCTTCTTATTTTGAGCCCTTGAGCGCCCCAACCTTTTGGGCCTCCTATTAGCTGGCCCAGGAAGAGCTGCCGTTTGACGCTCAGGCAACCTTCGAGTATGCCCGTTGATCACGCTATGGTGCTTTTGGCGTCTCGGTAGTCGCATCCCGTATTAGCCTCTCAGATTTGAGCTGCTCCCGCAAGAGAATCATTCGCCCAACAAGATCATCGAAAGTCATCGGGCTCATGACAAACCGATCATACATCGCTGCCTTCACCTCGGCACCCGGCTTCAAGGCTCCGAGTTCCTCAACGGTCACAAGACCCATATCAACATATACATCGTTACCGAAGCGCCAGACGTTGACGTAGTTTACGAACGACGGAACCTGGAAGCCCTTAACCTCTTCAGCGTCAATGTCTATTACCTTGATCTTTAAGTCCGGGGGGCGCTTTGAACGTTTTCCGGCATCAGGCATTCTCCGCACGGTCCGCTCAAACTCTTGGACTCGTGGCACTCTTGTTATGATAACCGAATTGCGCGACCAGAAAACGGGCCGCCGTTTGCTCGAAGCCGTCGCGCACCGCGTCGATAACGGCGAGCAAACCATCATCCTGCTTAACCGCCGCGACCGCCGCCTGCTCTGCCATTACTGCAACTACGCCGAGCGCGTGCCGTCGCACTGCCCCAAGTGCCAGAGCGACCATATCTACTTTATCGGTGTCGGCTCGGAGAAGGTCGAAGAAGAGCTGCACCGCGAGTTTCCCAAAGCCCGCATCGCCCGCCTGGACCGCGATACCGCCAGCGCCAAGCGCCAGTATGAAGCTATCCTGCAAGGCTTCCGCGAGGCGTCCTACGACATTCTGGTGGGCACGCAAATGGTCGCCAAGGGTCACGCTATTCCCAATGTCACGCTGGTCGGCGTGGTCTCGGCCGACGTAGGCCTCGGGCTGCCCGACTTCCGCGCCGCCGAGCGCACCTTTCAACTCCTCACCCAAGTCGCCGGACGCGCCGGGCGCGGCAGTCTCCCGGGCATTGTTTTGATACAAACCATCAACCCGGACCACTATGCTGTTAGGATGGCTGCCGCGCAGGATTACCAGACCTTCTATGAAAAAGAATTGCAGTTCCGCCGCATGATGCACTATCCGCCGTTCAGCGCCATGGCCAATATCCTGGCGCGCAGCGAGCAGCAGGAGCACGCCATGCGGCTGAGCACCGAACTGGGTCGCTTTCTGACGCCGGCGCCGGAGAAGATCAAGATTCTGGGGCCGGCCGAAGCGCCCGTGACGCGCTTCAAGAACGAATACCGGTATCAGTTCCTCATCAAGGCCGCCAGCCGCACAGCGCTCAATGAGTTATTGCGGAGGGCGCAGTCCTTCGCGCGCGAGCAGAAGTGGAGCGCCACCGCGCTGGTGATCGATGTGGACCCGCTGACGCTCTTGTGAGGGAGGGCGCAACCGAATGTAACCGGATGCAACATGAAGCAAGCCCATTAGCCATCGGCGTGCTCCGACCCTGCCCCACTGACGTATCCCGCTAGGGCAGCCAGATAGCCATCGCGCGCCACCTTAGCGGCTCGCTGCCGAAAGCCATTCAAGTCAGTGGGCGTCCAAGTGGCCAAGCCGTCGACATAGCGGTTGAACATACAGAAGGCGGCCGCAATCAGCACGGTGTCGTGAATCTCCAGGTCCGTTGCGCCCTCGCGGCGGGCCCGTTCGACATCTTCGGACTGAACGTTCTTACCGCCCTGCTGCACCTTACCGGCGATCGCCAGTAGCGCCTTGAGCTTGTCCGAAACGGCTGCGTGCTCGAAATCGCGCTTTACTTCGCGGACAGTTTCCTCGTTGCCATCCAGGTGATGCGCCGCGATCGCGCCATGGGCGTTCTGGCAATAGTAGCAATCGTTGCGGGAAGAGACGTAGGTGGCGATCAGTTCGCGCTCGCCGGGAGTAAGTGTACCCGGCTGGTGCAGCAGCACTTCAGCTAACTCGGACATAGGCTTGGCGGTCTGCGGACGGAATGCGAACAGGCCGCGAATACCTGGCAGCCCTTCGGGAACTTTAATGTGCGCCATGGTTTGTCTCCTCTACGTCGCGGCGCCCGAAGCAGTGACCGCCGAGCGCCGGGTGGATTCTACATACCCTTCGCGAGCGAGGCGCGCCGCCGGTTCCCGATACGCGTCCGGCTCACTCGGCGCCCAAGTTGCCAGCCCGTCCACATACCGGTTGTACATGCAGAAAGCCGCGGCGATCAGCACCGTGTCGTGGATTTCCACGTCGGTGGCGCCGAGCTGCCGGGCGCGCGCAATGTCGCCAGGCTGTACGTTCTTCCCGCCGCGCTGCACGGCGCCCGCGTAAATCGCGATCAGTTCCGCTCGCCTGGCGACATCGTACTTAGCCCGCGCAGCAGAATTTCCGCCAGCTCGTTCAATGGCTTCGCCGTCTCCGGACGGAAAGCCATAGGACCCAGGATACCGGGCAATCCCTCCGGAAAATCAATGTAAGGCATGGGCTGTGTAACTCCTTCGAATACGATAACACGTCAAAAAATGTACTTCAGTGCCAGTTGCAGCAAGCGCGGCGGACCCGCTTGCAGGATCTGTCCGAACGCGGGCGATTCCAAGTCGTTTTCCGGCAATGCAAAGTTGGGATGGTTCAGTGAGTTGAAACACTCCGCGCGGAACTGTACACGCTGCGACTCACTGACGCGGAAGTCCTTGAACAGCGACAGGTCCATACTCTCGATGCCCGGCCCGCGCACTACATTGCGGCCTTCGTTGCCGAACTGGCCGGCTTGCGTCACCGGATTCAGTTGCAGGAACGGCCCGCGGCTGACCCATTCGTTGGGCGTGTGCGGCTGTCCCACGTTCGGATTGGAAATCAGGTCGGGGCGGCTGGAATAGAAGCCGGTGATCTCGGGCGCCGAACCCTGCAGCGATACGTTCGCGCTGTCGTAAACCGTGAACGGCGTCCCCGAGGAGATGCTGGTGATGGTATTCAACTGCCATCCGTTCACCAGCCACGCCGCCGCGGGCGACGCCCCCCGCCAAAGCGGCAGCCGGTAAGTGCCGCTCAACAGGAACCGGTTCCGCGCGTCGAATAGCGACGGCCCATGCTCGGCGGCCAAGTCGAATGGATTCTGGGCCAGGTCGTTCTCTCCCGCTACCAACGTCGGCGCCGATCCCGCCACGTTCAGCGACGAGATATAATCCAGGCTCTTCGAGAGCCAGTAAGACGCTAGAAAGCTCAAGTTGCGCGTGAATTGCCGCGAAAACGCCACCTGCAAAGAATTGTAAGTCGAGTTAGTGATGTCCGCGATCAGACCGACAGACCCATAGTCGCAAACACCCGCCGAGTTACAATCGGCGTACTCGCGCCGTTGTTCGGTGTTCTCGGCCGTCGCGCCGGGACCGTAGATCGAAGGGTTTGCCTCGATGAACCGCGGCAGATGCGTACCCTTATTCCCGACATACCGCACGTCCAACAGATAGTCCTTGGCGATAACGCGCTCGATCGATAAATTCCAGTTCTGGGAGTAAGGCGGCAGCATGCCTTTCTGTACCGTTAGAATAGTCGCCGGCTGCACAAACTGCTGCGATGCGAACGGCGGCGCCTGTCCGCCGTAAGGATTCGCCAAGCTGAATCCCGGACCCGCCAACTGATAAGCCTCCGTCCACGGCAGCGCGCTCACCGGCGCTTGCAACGGACCGCCCACACCATTCGTGAATCCGTCGTAGAAGATGCCGTATGCAGCCCGAATGGTGGTTTGGCCGTTGCCGAACGGATCCCACGCCACGCCCACGCGCGGCATGAACTCGCGATAATCGACCGGGGCGATTCCCGCCGGCACGCCCGGATCGCCGGGGAACAAGAGTCCCGGAGGCGCGTTCGGCATCACCGTCGATTGCACTCCCGGATCCCATTCGTTCATGCGGTTGCGGATTTCCGTATAAGGCGTGTTCAACTCGTAGCGCAATCCGTAACTTAGAGTCAGGCGCGGAGTCAGGCGGAACTCGTCTTGCGCGTAACCCGCCGCAACCCACTTGCGAATCCCTCTGTTGAAGTCGCCGCCGCCCTGAAAGAATTGCACCGACTGACCCAACAAGAGGCTGGCGAACGAATCGCTCGCGGGAAACGGCGCGAACACGAAGAACCCGTTCGTCGCGATCCCCAACAGCAGGTTGATCTGCTGGCGGTCCAGTTCCGCGCCCAGCTTCAAGTTGTGCCGCCCGCGCGTCATGGCGATCGAGTACGAGCCTCGGTAATCGTTCTGGTAAGTGTTCTGCGGACCGGTGATCGGATTACCTACATCGCCGTAACCGCTCACGATCAGATACGGAATTCCGGAGTTAGCCGCCAGCGTCGGCTGGTAAGTGAATCCCAGGCTGCTGCCCGGCGTATGGTTCTGCGCGTCCTCGTAAATGAATGCGTTGCGGAAGAAAGCCAAGCGCACAGTTTGCACCGTCGACGGCGAGATCAGGTGTACGTCCGAAATGGTGAACGAATTCGTGGTGATCGCGTCCGTCACCGGAAATCCAGGAACATTCGACCCGTTGATCGGCAACGGATCGAGCGTATTGGCGGCCGACGCCGCGTAACGCGCGAAGAGTTGATCGTTGTTGCCGAAGTAATGATCGTAACGGAACCCGCCTTGGTTGTAGTTGTCCGTCTCCATCTGCGTGGTCTGAAAAAGATTTCCGCCGCCGTTCGGCAGCGGATAGAGCGCGCCCGCCGCCAGCCCAATGGTGCTAAGCATACTTTGCGGAATCTGATTATTCGGGAACGGCATGCCCGTGAATTCGTTGATCAGCGGCGTTGGCTGGCCCGTGCTCGGGTTAAGCAGCCCGGCGAAGTTGCCGGTCCGCTCGGCGGCCGTCGGCACAATAGCCGCTTGCGATTCGCCCTGGTCGTCGCGCTGGCCTTCGAAATAGACGAAGAAGAAATCCTTGTCTTTCCGCAACGGCCCGCCGAACGTGGCGCCGAACTGGTTCTGGTGCAGCGGCTGCGCGCCCGGCGAAAAGAAGTTGCGCGCATCCAGATCCGTGTTTCTTAGAAAGTCGTATATGTCGCCATGAAAGCCGTTCGTCCCCGACTTAGTCACTACCGCGGCGGTCGAACCCATGGTTTGTCCGTACTCGGCCGGCGCGTTCAGCGACAGGATACGAAATTCGCTCACCGCGTCAACCGGCGTCCGGATCGCGAAGCCTCCGTTCACGCTGTCCACGTTCGTGACGCCGTCGAGCAGATAGTTGTTCGATTCCGGCGGCTCGCCGTTCACCGCGAAAGCCTGTCCGCTGCGCAGAATCCCGCCGGCTTCGGACAGCCCGGCCGTCATAGGCGCTACGCCGGGCTGCAGCAGACCGAGTTGGAACAGGTCGCGGCCGTTCAAGGGGAGATCCACCGCTTCCCGTTCCAAAACCACGTTTCCGAGGGCCGTACTGGTGTCGATGGTGGCCGTTTGGGCCTGCACGTCTACCTTGGTGTGGCTGCTGACGATTTCGAGCAGCACAGGATAATTCACGATGCGGCCGACGTCGATGCGGATCGGCGATGCCGAGAAGGGCGCAAAGTTGGCAGCGGCGACCGCCAGTGAATAGTCGCCTACCGGCAGGTTGGAAAAGTGGAAGGTTCCCTGATGCGATGTGACTACCGTTTGGCGGAAGCCGGTCTGCACGTTCTGTGCGGTCACTTGCGCGCCGCTCACCACGGCGGACGATGGGTCGGTAACCTGTCCCTCCAATATGCCAATAGGATCCTGCGCCTGTAGAATTCCGCATAGGCACACGGATAGTAAAACCAGCGTACGCATTGATTAGTAACCCCTCCCTCTCTGTATATCCTGAGAGTGTATGGGCTGGCGGACAAGGTGTCAATAATCAAAAATAATTAGAAGCTAATTACTATGGTGGTTGCATGGCGGGTGGTAAGGTCTAAGGACGCCGCGGGAAATTGCATAGCCTGTAATATATCCGCGCGCTTGCCCGCAAACGTCGAGAAATGCGTCACAATAGCGCCCACGCCGCTCGAATCGCGCCGCCTTTGTCGGACAATTGACGCATGCACCCAGGCACTTTCTGCCATTCCGATGTAACCGTCATCGGCGGCGGATTGGCCGGCATGGCCCCAACTCCGCCCGCCTGTCGGCGAGTCTCTCGACTGGGCCTCCCCGGCCCTGCTGGAAACCTTGGGCTTGCCCATGGACTATCTGATCCGTAGTGGGATCGCGACCTGGAAACGGGGTGTCACTCTGCAGTTAAGCTGGGGAACTGCGAAGGCTCCCGGTCGCCGCCCGGGCAGGTACCGTGAAATCGATTTGCACGCTGTCGGCGCCCTGGTCGAGACAGCCCCGGATATCGGCTACGGCTTCGCCGATCAGGTCCGAAAGGAAGGTCTCGCGCGGGTACCCCGGAATCTCCGACGCCGGATAAAGCAGGCTTAGAGCAGATGCCGGGATGACTGCCTGTTTCACCGGCAACTTAGTCAGACGCTTAGCCGCCGCCAGATACGCAGATGCATGGAAGCCGTAGTGAAATGGACCTGAAGTCAGCCGCGGCAATTGGCGCGTATGTCCGTCTTCAAAAGGAATGACCACGCCATCGGGCGCTAGGTTTCCGTGCCACTCGTTGCATGGCCTCCACGACTTCCATAGTAAACGGAGCTTCTTCCAGGACGTGATTTGGATTGCTGAGGGCCTTTCTCAGATCTGTGTACACGTCCATCGGGAGGCGCCTCTTTTCGCGGCGGCGTCATCGATGAATTTTCTCGCGGCCTGCGACAGCCTGGGGTCGTCGAACAAGTGCCAGATGGCTGTGTGGGTATCGGCGACCCCGGCGATCATCGGAAGTCTTCTGCGAAGCCGCGGAACATATCAACCCGGTTAGCGTCGATTTCCGCCGCTGACGGCGCCGGACCGTACTGAGCCAACATCCCCCGGCCTGTCTCGAATGGCGTGCCCGGGTGTGCGGCCGGCGCAGTGAGAACTTGTTCCAAAACGCGTTGTGCCAAGCGGTCAGCCGAAGTGCCCTGACCATGCGCAAGCAAAACCGCTTCCAGTTCGTCCGGAAGATTGACGATTAGGGTCATTCCGCAATTCGCTCCACTGCGTTCAGGATAGGGCATCCCGATGTGCTGGTCACCTTGAGGCGGGGCGCCCGCCAGGGCAGAAGCTTGCAGTAGGATTCGCGGCGGCTGTCCTTCCAGGAACAGCGGCGAACTGTTGGCTTGGAGCGGTGATTCTCTCGATTTCAGTCGGACCATTCCGTAAGCGAACAGTGTTCTTCAGTCATCCTCATCTTATTGTCGCAGCTCGCTTAAGGCACCACCACCACCTTGCCGAACTGCTCCTTATTCTCCAACCGCTCGTGCGCCGCACGAATCTCCGCCAGCGGATAAACCCGGTCGATGACCGGCTTCAACTGCCCGCGGAACACGAACTGCAACACCCGACGCAACTCTCCCATGGTCCCCATGAACGAGCCCAGCAGCGAAAGCTGGCGGCTGAACAGGAAGCGCAGATCCACCTTGGCGTCGTAGCCCGTGGTCGCGCCGCAGGTCACCAGACGGCCGGCGGGCGCGAGCGATTCCACGCTCTTCTGCCACGTGGCGGCGCCCACATGCTCGATCACCACGTCCACGCCGCGCTTGGCGGTGATCTTGCGCACCTCGGCCGATATGTCCTGCAGGTAATGATTGATCGCGTGATCGGCGCCCAGCGCGCGCGCCTTGGCCATCTTTGCTTCGCCGCCGGCAGTGGCGATCACGCGGCACTGGAACATCTTGGCAATCTGGATCGCAGCCGATCCCACGCCGCTCGAAGCAGCCAGTACCAGCACATCTTCGCCGGGCTGCAAATCGGCGCGCGCCATCAACATGTGCCACGCGGTGAGGAAAACCAGCGGCACGGCGGCGGCCTGTTCGAAGCTCAAATCGTCCGGAATCTGGATGGCGCTGTACTCCGGCGCCGCAATGTATTCAGCGTTGCCGCCATCCACGCGATAGCCGAACATGGTGTAGCGGCGGCACAGATTGTCCTGGCCCGAAACGCACTGCGCGCACTGCCGGCAGCTCAATCCAGGCGAGAGCAGCACGCGCCAGCCGGGCTTCACGCGCTCGCACAATTCGCCCACGCGCACCACTTCGCCCGCGATGTCGCTGCCCAGCACGTGCGGCATATCGAACTTCATGCCGGGGATTCCGCCGCGCACGAAAAGGTCCAGATGATTGAGCGCGCAGGCGCCTACCCGCAGCAGGATTTCGTTGGCTTTAATCCGGGGCTCGGGAGCGTCTTCGTAGACCAGTACTTCCGGCCCGCCGTGTTGGTGAATACGTGCGACTTTCATCCAGTCCAGCGTATCAACTGCGGCGGCATGCTGGTATCCTGGAGTTTTCTGGGAGGCGGGTATCGTCAAATTCTGCGTGCTGGCCAGCGGCAGCTCGGGCAATTGCGCGCTGCTGGCGACCGATCGCACACGCATTCTGGTGGATGCCGGGCTGAGCTTCAAGGCTTTGGCCGGCCGCCTGGAATCCGTCGGCGAGCAAGTCGCAACGCTCACCGCGGTGATGGTCACGCACGAGCATTCCGATCACGTCTCCGGCCTGGCGCGACTGGCCCGCCGCCTGGGGATTCCGGTGTATATCAGCAAGCTCACCGCTCCGGCCATCGATTGGGGCGATCTCCAACCGCGCCTGGAATGCTTTCAAGCCGGCGCCGGCTTTACGGTGGGCGATATCGACGTAGATAGCTTCGGCATCCCGCACGACGCCACGGACCCGGTGGGTTTCTGCTTTTACGCCGAAAATGTCAAGATCGCCGTGGCCACCGATCTTGGCTACATCACGGAGTCAGTCAAATTCCACTTGCGGCGGTCGAATCTGATGCTGCTCGAATCCAATCACGATCTGGAGATGCTGAAAGTCGGGCCGTATCCCTGGTCGGTGAAGCAGCGCGTGATGAGCCGGGTCGGCCATCTTTCGAACGATACAATGAGCGACTTCCTGCTGCGCGATTTCGACGGTTTCCCCGCGCGCCTTGTGCTGGGGCACCTGAGCGAGCACAACAACCACCCGGAAATCGTGCGCCTGATGGCTACGCAGGCGCTCGAGCGGCGCGGTCTTACTACGCCTGTCGAAATCGCCAGCCAGTCGCGCCCCTCGGAGGTATATCGGTTTTGATTGCGCGCTATACGCGGCCGGAAATGGGCCGCATCTGGACGGATGAAAACAAATTCCGGCAGTGGCTGGAAGTGGAGTTGGCGGCCTCCGAGGCGCTGGCGGAAATGGGCGTGGTGCCGACGGACGCGGCGCGCGCGCTGCGGGCGCATGCCAGCTTCGATACCGCGCGTATTCTGCAGATCGAGAAGGAAGTGAAGCACGATGTGATCGCCTTCACCACGGCGGTTGCAGAGAGCATGCAGAAGGCCGGGCACGCGGAGGCCTCGCGCTGGCTGCATTACGGGCTCACCTCCAATGACGTAGTGGATACCGCGCAAGCTCTGCAGATCCGGCAGGCTTGCGCCATTCTGTTGGCTGACCTCGAACGCCTGCAAGCGGTGCTGAAGCGGCGGGCCTTCGAGTTCAAAGACACCGTGCAGATTGGCCGCACGCACGGCGTACATGCCGAGCCAATCACCTTCGGGCTGAAGCTGGCTATCTGGTACGGCGAAGCGGGGCGGAACCTGGCACGGCTGCGGGCCGCGGCCGAAGACTTGCGCGTGGGCAAGGTCTCGGGCGCAGTGGGCACCTTCGCGCATATCGGCCCGGAAGCCGAAGAATGCATCTGCGCGCGGCTGGATCTGAAACCCGCGCCAGTCGCATCGCAGGTGATCCAGCGCGACCGGCACGCCGTGCTGATCTCCACGCTGGCGCTGGCGACCGCTCTGTGCGAAAAGATCGCGCTCGAGGTGCGGCATCTGCAGCGCACCGAAGTGCGGGAGGCCGAGGAGTACTTCGCGCGCGGGCAAAAGGGCAGTTCAGCCATGCCGCACAAACGCAACCCGGTCACCTGCGAGCAGATCTGCGGCCTGGCGCGCGTGGTGCGGTCCAATGCGCAGGCCGCCTTCGAGGATGTCGCACTGTGGCACGAACGGGATATCTCGCATTCGTCGGTGGAGCGGATCATCCTGCCCGATTCCACTATCCTGGCCGACTACCTGCTCGACAAAACGGCGCAACTGGTGGATCGACTTCTGGTATATCCGGAGCGGATGCGGCGCAACCTGGAGATGACCCATGGGCTGGTCTTCTCCGGGCAATTGCTGCTGGACCTGACCGCTGCCGGCATGTTGCGGGAGACCGCGTACCGGATCGTACAGGACCATGCGATGCGCGCCTGGGAGCAGGAGTCGGACTTCAGGGCCGCCATCGAGCGCGACCCGGAGATCTGTGCGGTTCTTAACCAAAACCAGATCGCAGAAAGTTTCTCCCTGGGCCGCCAGTTGCGCAACGTCGACGCTATTTTCCGCCGTGTTTTCAACTGATTAATGCAGAATCCGGCAGCCCTGCAAACGTTATCATTTTTTGCTCGTAATGTTTCGGCTTTTCGGGTACAGTAGATCTGTACGGCAATGCCGAAGAGCCTCGAACTGGCGCGGGTGTTGGTGGTGGACGACGAAGTGTCGTCCCGCCTGACCTTGCAGACCCTGCTGGAAGCCGGCGGTTACAGCGTGGACGTGGCGGGATCGGCGGCAGAGGCCTATTCGAAGCTGGATGAAGGCCAATACGAACTGGTCCTGAGCGAGGCCGAGGTGGAGTCGCCGCTAGCCGGCCGGCAGGTGCTTTCGTATGCGCGGGTGAAGCCATATCAGCCTGCCACTGCCCTGGTGACAGCCTATCGGGAAGCCAAGGCATCCCGCTATCCGGTGGGTGACGAGCAGCAGGTTTCGATCAATGCGGAGAACGTTTTGGCGCTGCTTGGCCAAGTAGCCGACCTGATCGGCATGCGCGCGCAGCGGCGCGCCCTCCGCGCGGCCGCGCAGTAGCGGCTCACGCCAGCTCGGCCACTTGTCTTTCCAGTTCGTCCAAACCTCCGGCGAAGAAGTGATCCTCCGCCTCCACCCAAATCAACCGCTTGGGCTCCGCCACTTGCGCGTAGAAGGCCTCCATCTCCGGCGGCGGCCCGTACTCGTCGTGGGTGCTCTGAATGAAGATCTTGGGGGCGGTGCAATAAGCCAGCACGCCCAGAGGGTCGCGCTTGGCGGGGAAGCCCAGCGCTATCAGGCGTTCTACGTCCGGCAGGGCGCATCCCAGATTCAAGATCACGCGCGAGCCGAACGAAAAGCCCGCCAGGGTGTATGGCAGGCCGGGATAGCGTTGGCGCAGCCAGCCGAGCGCGGCGCGCGCATCCTCGATTTCGCCGACGCCCAGATCGTGCCGGCCCTCGCTTTTTCCCGCACCCCGGAAATTGAAGCGCAGCACCACGTAACCCGAACTCCGCAGCGCGCGCGCCACGCGGTGGACCACCTTGTTATGCATGGTGCCGCCAAACAACGGGTGGGGATGGCACACGAGCGCCGCGGCGCGCGGGGCGGCCTCCTCCGGGGTTTCCAGCAGGGCTTCGAGTTTGCCCGCAGGGCCATCCAACAGATGCGATTCGATGCGGCGCGGCATGGGGTTCACCGGGAGCTCACGGCTGGTTCGGAACGGTATGCTCCCGCAACCACGCAGCGTAGCCGGTTTCATCGATGGTGTGGTCGGCGAGCGACAGCATGGCGGCGATCACTTCGGCCTGCTCGGCCAGGATGGTGTGGCCGTTCTCGTGAAGAAAAACGAATCCGGTCAGGAAGGCGGTGCGCTTGTTACCGTCCACGAATCCGTGATTCTGGCACAACCCGGCTGTGTATGCTGCCGCCAGAGCACACAGATCCGGTTTCCCGTAAGCAAGCAGGTTTCGCGGTCTGGCCAGTGCCGATTCGATGGCGCCCGGGTCGCGGATTCCCGATGCGCCTCCGAATTCCATCAAGCTTTCGTCATGAAATCGCGTGACCGCAGCCGGGTTCACCCAGACCGGCTCCGTCAACGAGCCAACTCCCGCATGGCGGGAGCGTAACGGCGCATCGCTTCACGGGCGACGGCGACCTGGCGAGCAATCTCTTCGCGCTCCTGCACGGGGCCATCGACATACTCCTGCAGCATGGCTTGGACCTTGGCCTGGAAATTTGTGCCGTCGGCCAACAATTTGGCCTTCAGCCGGTGATGGAAATTCCCGCCCAGCCGGAGGCTCAGCGTCTTCGATTCTGCGATCTTTTCTTCGGTCTTGGCGGTCTTTGTCCCGGTCATGTCTCCAGTTTGCCACGCCGACTGCTTGAAGTCAAGCTGTCAAATAGTCCGGTAGTTGGTGAACTGCACGTCGATGCCGAAATCATTGTCGCGCAGCAGCTTGATGACGTCCTGCAGGGTATCGCGGTCCCGGCTGCTGACCCGTACCAAATCGCCCTGGATGGCGGCTTGCACCTTCAGCTTGCTGTCCTTGATCTTGCGCACGATCTCACGCGCCTTCTCGATGGGTATCCCCTGTTGCAGCGAGATCTCCTGTTTCACCGAGGATCCCGCCGCTGGAATGAGGGTCCCATAAGTCAGCCCTTTCAGCGGCACCTTGCGCTTCACCAGCTTGCCTTCCAGCACCTCGATTACGGCTTTCAGCTTGTACTCATCCGCGCTGGCCAGCAGAACCTTGTGGTCCTTCTCGTTCAACTCGATCGAAGACTTGGAGTCCTTCAGGTCGTAGCGCTGCTGAATCTCTTTCATGGCCTGCTGGATGGCATTGCCGACCTCCGGCAATTCGATCTTGGAGACGACATCGAAACTGTTATCGGGCATAGAGTTTATCGGGCACTGAGGGCGATCAGCACCTTCTCGGTAATCTCCTCTATGATACCCGGTAAGGAGGCGTCCAGCGCCACCGTTACGGCCGCATGCACACGCTCCGGATCGATCAGCGCTACCGTTGGCCCCTGGGGCGCCTTCGGCGCGGGACGCTTGCCTGGTGCGGAGGACGCACCTCCGGCTTGGCCCGCACCAGATCCGCGTTCCTTCACGGCCATCTCCACCAGCGGCTTTACCACCTGGAGCAGTATGGACGCCTGGAACGGTTTTTGCACGATGCCGTCGGCGTGCGCGCGGCGCGCTTCGCCTTCATCGAGATGGTCTTTGACGCCAGTTGCCAGAACCACGCGGACATGCTTGTGCCGCGGGCTGAGCTTCACGTACTGGCAAATTTCATAGCCCGAGCGGTGGGCCATGGTCACGCCGGCAAGAACCAGGTCGGGATCCACGTCCTCCAGGCGCAATAGCGCGGAATCGCCGTCGCTGACCGTGACTACCTCAAAGCCTTCTTCGGTGAGAATCCGCTCGCCCATCCGCTGCGCGTGGGGGCTGTCGTCGGCCAGCAGAATTCGCGGCATCAGGCGTCATCCTGCATCGTCATGCATCGTCAATTTTGAGGCGGCGCCGAGGCTGGGGCGGGCTGGGCGGACGGCGTCTGGGGCGTTGTCGATGCGGGCTGAGACGGCGCGCTCTTGGCCGCCTTGATCGCCTTGGCCTGGGCTTTCTTCTGTTGCTTGGCCTTGTCCTGCGCCATCTTCATGGCCCGCTTCTTATCCGCTTCGCTCAAAGGATGATTCGTGGCGAAGGGCTGCTGAGGAGCCACTGCCGCACCGTCAGCCGGCTTGGCGGCGACATCCGCTGCCGGTGCGGCCGGAGAGGCGGGAGACGCGGCAGCCGCGGCGGGCGCTGCAGGAGGGTTGGTCCGCGCATCCGGCCGGGTATCCAGTTCCTTCGTATCGTTGGTCAGGCCAATGGTAACGTCCGATGGCGCGCTGCCAGTTCCGGCCGCACCGGGAGCCGCGGCGCCACTTGGGCTTACCGGCACGCTAACCGGAATTCCCGGGCGCAGGATAGTCATGGACGGGCTGCCGCCCTTGGCAGCCAAATGCGTGTCCGGGTTCCTCCTGAAGGTGTCCATGACGCGATTGACTTTACTCGGAGAGGTGCGGTTCTCCATATCGTACTTCATGCGGGCATAAGCCACCGGATCGGCCTCCGGTACCGGACGCTTCATGGCCTGCAGCTTCTCCTTAGCCGCCGGCACGCGCGGGCTCAGCGGATAGTCCTTCACGAGACGCGTGTAGGCGGCGGCGGACTTGTCTTCGAACCGGTCGCCCATCCGATCATAGGCATCGCCCAGGGTCCAGAGCGCTTCGTCGGCCTGGCTGAACAGGGGATATTGGTCCACCATGGTAGTTAGGCGATTGGCCGCGGCAGGCATGGCGCCCTTGTGATGATAGAAGACCGCGGCGGCATACTCGTGCGCCGCCAACACCTCCTGTACATTGCGCAGCTTCTGCTGGGTCTCGGGAGCGAACTTGCTATTGGGATATTGCAGCAGCAACTGGCGGCACTCGTCCTCGGCGCGGACGGCATGTAGGGGGTCGCGATCCGCCTTGTCCATCTGTTTGTAATGGATATCGCAAACCCGTTCCTGGGCCTCGGCGGCTTCCTCCATGTTGGGATAGAACAACTCGAAGTCCTTGTACTCGGCCTCGGCCTGCGCCAGACCATGCGCGCCGCCTTCGCGAAACCAACTATCGGCGATAGCCAGCTTGGCCTTGGCCAAATACTCGCTGCTGTCGTAGGTGTTGATCAGCGTCTGCAGGGTCAGCCGCGCGATCTCATACCGGCTGTGCTCGATATCGTTGATGGCCCGGTCGAAGAGCACCTTATCGGGCTGTTGGGTATTCTTGGCGATGGGGTCCGCATACTTGTGCCGCCGTATACCGCAGGAACTCAGAAGGCCCGCCAGCGCGGCTACCGCAATCAGGTTATGAAGAATGCGTGGATACATTGTTGTGCTCGTGCCGATCTTTCTCATTCGCTTGGGACGTTCAGTCCAGGATAGCAATTGCATCGCCAGCTTGGGGGATGCCCGGCCGGCGCGGCGCTCAAACACGGACGGCCTGCGCCTGCATGGCCGCTTGGCGTAACTCGGCCACCGCTGCGGCCGGGTCCGGAGTGTGAAATACAGAAGACCCTGTGACCATCCAGTCACAGCCTGCCCGCACCACTTCGCCTATGTTTTCCCTGGTGATGCCGCCATCGATTTCGATGGAAAATGCCAGCCTGCGTTCGCGCCGGATAGCGTCCAGCCGCCGGACTTTGTCGAGCGTATACGGGATGAACTGCTGCCCGCCGAACCCTGGATTGACGCTCATCACCAACACGTAATCCGCCAGCCCCAGCACTTCCTCGATGGCGGAAACCGGAGTCGCCGGATTGATGACCACTCCGGCGCGCGCGCCCGCCCGCTGGATCTCGCGCAGCGTGCCGTCCAGATTTTTGCAGGCTTCCTGATGGACGCTCGCCTGATCGGCGCCCGCTTCGATGAAGATGGGCGCGTATTTGTCCGGATCGTCGATCATCAGGTGAACGTCCAGCGTGAGGCGCGTGACTTTGCGAATGGAGGCGACTACCGGCGGCCCCATGGTCAGGTTCGGTACAAAGTGGCCGTCCATGACGTCCACATGCAGCATCGTGGCGCCGCCCTGCTCGACCTGGGCGATCTGCTCGCCCAAGCGGGCAAAATCCGCAGCTAGAATTGACGGAACGATTTCAGTCATTGCGGGATTCCTCCAATTCTAGCATGGGGACTGGCCGCGGTCGCTCCACGCGGGCGATGGGCACGCATCACTTTCCCTGGTTCCTGCTTGCAGTTGGGCTTGGAGTCCCCAGCCCGGCCTCATGCCTACTCTGTAATTTCGGCACTGGAATAGACACCGTCTGGCCGCGCCGTGTTTGGCGATCCAAATCGTGTCGCCCTCTTCTCGGCACGGAGCAGTTTGCCCTCAGCCGCGCGCATGCCATCCGGCCCTTTCACGGGCTGGTCCATGGAGATCCCGACGGGTTTACCCGGCTTTTGCCCGCAGCGTCCACCGGGATACGTAGAGCTTGTTCGTGAACACATTGTTCACATACTGCGTGCCGTCCAAAAAGGTGATTCCGTCGATGCCCGGGAGCACGCGCGCAGTTAGATTGGTCGTCGTCAAGTCTCCCTTACTTTTGGGCTGTCACATGGATCAGGGCGCCGGGGCTGGAGTCTTCCAGCAACCACAGCGAGCCATCGGGGCCTTCTTCCACATCCCGGATACGCTTGCCCACCTTCCAGCGCTCTACGGCTTTGGCGCCGCCATGGCCGTCGAAGACGATGCGGACGAGCGCCGTGGACACCAAGCCGCTGACGAAGCCGCTGCCGTTCCATTGCGGGAAGGTCTGGGTGCCATGGTAGAACATCAGATTGCCCGGCGCGATCACCGGCACCCAGTAGAGCACCGGCTTCGCCAGGTCGGGCCGCGTCTCCGGATTAGGAATGGGCACGCCGTCATAGTTCTTGCCATAGGAGACGAGCGGCCATCCGTAATTCTTGCCTGGCTCGATCAGGTTCAACTCGTCGCCGCCGAACGGGCCATGCTCCACCTCCCACAATTCGCCGGTGGGCGAAAACGCCAGGCCGTAGGGCGTGCGGACGCCGCTGGCCTAGGTCTCAGCCGGCGTCAGGTTGGGACCGGGAAAGGTGTAGGTGCTCACCACCTTCGCCGTCTTGGCTGCTTCGGTGTCTCTGGGCGGATCGATCAGGGGAATAGTGGCAACGCCAGTTTGGCCGAAGTTGGGATTGCCAGGGGCTGGTTGGCCGTCCAGTGTCAGGCGCAGGATCTTGCCTTCGGGCTGGTCTGGATCCTGGGCGGGAGTGAAGCGCTGGCGGTCGCCCACCGTGAGGAACAGAAACTGGCCGGCGGGGGAGAAAGCGACCTGCGCGCCTTCCTGCCCGCCCTTGCCCTTGGGCATCTGACGCCACAGCACCTCGAAGTTTTCGAGCTTAGCCGAGGTGGCGGTGGCATTCAGCTTGGCGCGCGCGAGCGCGAGACCTCCACCATAGTCGCCCGGCTCAGCATAGGTGAGATAGATGCTGTGGTCGGTGGCGTAATGTGGCGAGAGGAAGACGCCGTGCATACCGTTCTGGCCCTGAAAATACACGGGAGGCGTATTTTCCACCTGGATCTTCTCTCCCTGCTGGGATACCAGCCAAACGGGCCCGGGTTTTTCGGTGATCAGCATGCGGCCATCGGGCAGGAAGGCCAGTCTCCAGGGCAGTCTAAAGGTGGTCACCGTAGTCATCGTGAAGGGCAGGCTAGCCTCGGGTTCCTGTGCGCCCACATTGACCTGGGCCCAGGCCCCTATCGCCCCCATGGTGACGAGCACCGCCGTTTTCGCCAAGTTCATCGACATTTCTCCGTGCTTCGCAAGCGACCAGGCGCCTGGAGCGGGGAACTTAGAAGCGTGGCCGGTTCCTGCGGGGCCGATCTCACTTCCAGGAACGTCTGCTGTGGCGAGATCAAACTCCCGAGAACGATTTTCATTGCCCTCCTCCAGACTGTATTGTACACACGACAGATATCTCGTACGCAGGACCGCTTTCGGCGGGCAATCCGACCGGCAAATCCAAGCTTTTCGCAAGCGTTGTTTTTTGCCAAATCACCAATCAGGAGCGCCACTGCAAGCGGCTGCCGCGTCGAATAAATTGTTCAGGCGCTGACGGATCGCTCTACATCGCCGGTCAGTCACACGTTTCAAAAAATATACCTCCCGCAGCATCCTATAACAAACAAACCGCTTAATCTCGCGCCACCTTCTTTGGCACAGCCCTGCTCGCGATCCGCCCTCTACAATTGAATCGGATGTGGGGGCCTGATCCCTGCCTCTGTCTAAGAACAAGGAGAAACATGACACCGACACAAACGTATCCGATTTATGAGGGAGCCTTCTGGCTCTTTCGCAACTACAGCAGCCGCGCCGTGTACCTGGCAGCTACCGGCAACCAGGCGCCGCCATTCGATCCCACGCGCGCGCCGCAGTACTGGGAGGATCCGGCGCAGGTGGGCAAGACCGGCACCGTAACATACGACTGGCTGGATGCGGCCGATGCCGCGGCGGGCTATGTGGGGACTATGACGATGCCTTGCGCGGACGCGGCGCACGTCAACCTTCCCGGCACATACAACTATCCCGCGTACGTGTCGCAGCCCACCGACGCAGTGGAAGCGGGAGTGTACGGAGTGGTGGGACTGGTAGCGGCGAATATCGTGTGCCTGGAAGCGGACGCGCAAACGCTGGCCAATACGCTGGCGCCCCTGTTTCCGGGACTGACTCCCACAGTGACCCAAGGAGCCACCGGCGTTTTCTATTACATCTACGGCCTGGACCCGCGGCGCGTGTGGTACGTGACGATCGGCAACCAGAGTTACATCGCGCAAGAGTTGATCGAGGCGCAGAACTCGGCAGGCGTGGGTTATCCCGGATCGTTCACCCAGAAAAACGGCGCCATTAACTGGGTACGGGGGACGCCGGTCATACAACCCACCGGCGCCGCGGAAAGCGTATCCGTGCCGATGCGGCCGTTGCTCCCAGGTGAGCAGATTGTCACTTACTCCGTGATGCCCGGATCCATGGGGTTCATGATTATCGATTTGCCGCTGCGCATTGCCGCGGCGCAGGCGGCTGCTGCGGCTGCTGCGGCCGCGTTGGCGGCGCTCGAGGCCCAGGCCTAGAGACGGATTTCCCGCTACCCGTTAGCATCTGCCCCCCGATCTTTGACAACCTGGCAAACGGCCCAACTGGTACGCCATCACTGTCGCGAATTCAGTAGCGATTTTGGCGATCCCAACCTGCCTCCGCTGCGTCTATCAAAGATAGGGCTATAGTATATAGTTCCGGGCAACGCACCCTTCGAGGAACTCGTGAAAGCATCCCTAATCGCAATTCTGCTGGCCGCCGCGTCCTTATATGCGCAATCCACGCGCGGCTCCATCGGCGGACAGATCACCGACGCCGCCAAGAAACCGGTCACTGGAGCCGCGGTCGCGCTGGTCAACCAGGAAACCAACAAGAAGCGCACGGCTGTCGCCGGTCCGCAGGGAGATTTCCTCGTCACCCTGCTCGATCCCGGAACCTACCGCTTACAAGTTGACGCACCCGGCTATCGCCCCCATGTGCAGGACGTGGTCCTCGATCTGGATCAGGAGATCCGCATCGAGGTGCCCTTGCTACCCGGCAAAACTACTGAGCAGGTCACCGTCTCGGCCACCCGCAGCCTGGTGCGCACCGACTCTGCTACGGTCGGCGGCGTCATCGACAACCGCCAGGTGCAAGGGTTGCCGCTCGATGGCCGCGATTTCTACGAGCTCAGCCTCCTGCTGCCCGGCGTGGTGCCCGCCGCCGAGGGCTCCGCGGCCTCCGTGCGCGGCTCCTTCGCCATCAACATCAACGGCGCGCGCGAGGACTCCAACGACTTCCTGCTCGACGGCGTCTTTAATGGCGACCCTAAGCTGAACGGCGTTGCGGTCAGCCCACCCGTCGATGCCGTGCGCGAATTCGAGGTCTTGTCCAGCACCTACGACGCCTCCTTCGGACGCAATGGCGGCGCACAAATCAGCGTCGTGCTGCGCTCCGGAAGCAACCAGTTCCACGGTACCGCCTACGAATTCTTCCGCAATGCCGTATTCGATGCGCGCAATTATTTCGCACCCTCCGATACGCCGGCGCCACAGGACCAGCGCAACCAGTTCGGCGGCACCCTGGGCGGACCCATCGTCAAGAACCGCACTTTCTTCTTCGCCGACTATCAGGGCACCCGCGACAGCACCGGCATCACACAAGTAACGAATGTCCCCACGCTGGCCGAACGCGCCGGCAATTTTTCGCAGAGCAGCTTGCCCGCCATCGATCCCTATACCGGCGCCCCGTTCCCGAACAACATCATCCCGAGCGCCTATCTGGACCCCACTGGTTTGGCTATCGCCGCGCTCTACCCGGCTCCCAACCGCAACGTGCTCAACCAGAATTATGTGTCGTCGCCCAATGGGCGCATGCGCGACGACAATTTCGATCTGCGCGTCGACCACTCCCTCGCACCTTCCTCGCAGTTGACCTTCCGCTATAGCTTCGCCGACGGGACCCTGTTTGAGCCGTTCACCGGCGTCGGTTTTCCCCTCGTGCCCGGCTATGGCGATAATGTTCCGACACGCGATCAGAATGCCATGATCGCCGAGACGCACGTCTTCACGCCCGCCTTGCTCAACGAATTTCGCGCCGGATTCGACCGTGTTTCGGAAGGCGTCTACCAGCAGGATATCGGGGACAACGTCAACAGCCAGGTTGGGTTGCCGACGATTTCCACCAACCCGCGCGATTTCGGACTCAGCCTGATCTCGGTGACCGGATTCTCGCCCGTCGGCGACGAAGACAACAACCCGCAGCATTCCACCAGCAACATATATGAGTTGAACGATATCCTGACCTGGGTGCACGGCCGCCACCAGGCGAAGTTCGGCGCGGATTTCCGCATCACGCAGCAAAACGCCTACCGCGACATCGAGTCCCGCGGCTTCATCGACTTCCTGGGAGACATCACCGGCAATGCCCTCGAAGAGTTGCTGCTGGGCTTGCCCACGGATTCCGGCGTTGCCACGCTCGATAACCCCGAGCACCTGCGCACTCACAGCTACGACTTTTTCGCCAACGACACCTGGCGCGTGCGACCCAATCTGACGCTGATTCTGGGGTTGCGTTACGAATACAACTCGCCCGGTGTGGACGCGCAAAACCACGCCAACCTATACGACCAGACCACCCAGACGCTGGTGCCGGTGGGCACCGATGGCATGCCGCGCGGCGGCTACCTTCCGAACCGCGACAATTTTGCCCCGCGCGTGGGTTTTGCCTGGACCCCCGCCGGGTCGCGCACGGTGGTGCGCGCGGGCTATGGCGTCTACTACGATCAGTCGTCGCTAGCGCCCGGCGAGGGCCTCTATTTCAGCCCGCCCTATTTCAATTTGAACGTCTACTACCCGCTCAGCGCCACGGCGCCGCTGCTGCTCTCCAACCCGTTCCCGAGCGACTTTCCTTATCCGTACCCGCCCTCCGCGCTAGCCTTCCAGCGCAATCTGCACACGCCTTATATGCAGCAGTGGAGCTTCAATATCGAGCGGTCTCTGGGGGGCAGCCGCATGCTCGAGGTTGGTTACGTCGGCTCGAAGGGCACCGATCTGATCGGCGCGCGCGACATCAACCAGCCGCCGCCCTCCACAAACCCGAATTTCGAGCGTCCGCTGCCGGAGTTCGCCGATATCGACCTGTTGGAATCCAACCGCAATTCCAGCTACAACAGCCTGCAGGCGCGCTTCGAACAGCGTTTGAATTTCGGCTTGTCCCTGTTGGCTTCCTACACTTTCGCCAAATCGATCGACAACGACTCGAGCTTTTTTTCGAGCACCGGCGATTCGAACTTCCCGCAGGATAGTTACGACCTGCGCGCCGAGCGGGGTCTTTCGAACTTCGATGTCCGCCACCGGTTCGTGGCCAGCTACGGCTACGATCTGCCCTTTGGCAAGGCCACCCGCTGGCTCAAAGGCTGGCAGACCTTCGGCATTCTTCAGTTTCAGACCGGCCAGCCTTTCACCGTGGACCTACTGGCGGACGACGACAACAGCAACACGGGCATCGATAGCTTGGGATTCGGCGCCAACGATCGGCCGAACGTAGTCGGAAATCCCAAGCTTTCGAATCCCTCGGCCAATGAGTGGTTTAATACTTCGGCTTTCGCGATTCCGCCCTACGGCGCCTTCGGCAACTCCGGCCGCAATACGGTTGCAGGACCGGGCCTGGCCACCGTGGATCTATCGGTGGTGAAGAATACGGCCATCGGCGACCGCGCCACGGCGCAATTCCGTGTCGAGGCATTCAATGTTCTCAACCGCACGAACTTCGGTCTGCCCGACAACTTCATCGGCTCGCCCACCTTCGGCCAGATTCTTTCGGCGGGCGATCCGCGCCGGGTTCAACTGGCGCTGAAGCTGCTCTTCTAATGCCTCTGGTGTGCGCCGCCGCGTCCCGCTATGATCGGTGACCGCCCCAGCCGCACCGCGGAATATATGGCCCTGTTTCGCGCGGTGGAAACCGCGGAGCCGCCGCGGCGACGGTTGTTCGAAGATCCATATGCGGCGGCGTTGTTAACCGGGCGGCTGAAGGGGTTGGCCGGGTTCGCGCGATTGCCCGCGGTAGGGCGGCTGGCCACATGGTTCCTGGACACCGGTTGGCCGCGCACGCGCAGTTCCGCAGTGGTGCGTACGCGGCTGATAGACGACCTGGTGCGGCAAGCGGTTCGCGGCGGCGCGCGCCAGGCGCTGCTACTCGGTGCAGGCTTCGACAGCCGTCCGTATCGCCTGGAAGAGTTGCGCGGCATGCCGCTCTACGAAGTCGATCATCCCTCGACGCAGAAAGCCAAGCGCCAGCGGTTGGAAGCTCGGCTGGGGCGGCTGCCGGACAACGTCCGATTCGTGCCGGTGGATTTCGAGCAGGACGATCTCGAAACTACTTTGCCGCGCGCGGGCTTCGACACGCATGTTGCATCCGTGGCCGTCTGGGAAGGCGTAGTGAGCTACCTGACACCCGCCGCCGTGGACCAGAATCTCCGCATGCTGGCGCGCATTCTTGCTTGTAACGTGGGCCAAAACGGGGCCCAGGACAGTCAATTGATTTTCAGCTATGTGCACAAGGGAGCGCTGGACGGCTCGGTTGCGTTCCGCGAAGCCCGGCGGTGGAAGTCGTCTGTGCGGTCGAGCGGCGAGCCGTTCATCTTCGGTTTCGATCCCGCCGGGCTGGCGGACTATTTGCGGCCGCGCGGCTTCACGCTGGTGAGCGACGTATCCACGGCCGAGGCGGCCAAGTCCTACTGCCAGACGATTCATCGGAGCGAACCGGGGTCTGAACTCTACCGGATCGCGGCGGCCCGGCGCGTCGTCCTGTAATAAGTGAAATTAACCGTGACCGCCGCAAATTCCCGCTAACCGGGACGGAACGCTTCTCCCGTGGCGACCCCGGCTTCCACCAGGCCCGATTCCGCTGGGGTTTGATCCTCGCCCTAGCGGCTGTGATAATCGAAATCTGCCCAGACCACCGCGTGATCGGATGCTCCAGTGGCCCGGCGTGTTTCCAGGTCCACGTCGCTGGTGCGGCAAACGGCGGCCAACGGAGCGGTTGCCAAAATGTGGTCAATGCGCCATCCCCAATTGTGCGCGAAAGCGTTCCGGAAGTAATCCCAGTAGGTGTACTGCAACCGATCAGGATAGAGTTTCCGAAACACATCAATGAATCCCCAGCCGACCGCGTAGCGATAGGCGTCACGTGCGTCGATGTGGAAGTCCGGATCGTTGACCCGGTGCTCAGGGTGGTAAACATCGATGGGCTCGGGCGCGACGTTCAGATCGCCGAGCCAAATGGCCGGCATCGTTGGATCGAGACGCTGGCCGAAATAACGGCGTAAGCGGTGAAACCATTCCAGCTTGAAGACGTACTTGTCAGTGCCGATTTTGTATCCTTGCGGAACATAGGTGTTGACGATGGGTAGACCATCGATCACAGTTTCGAGGATACGGACATCTTCGCTGTCAGGTCCCGCGCAGAGACCATGGAACACAGATTCGGGCTGGCGACGGGTAAGAGTGGCGACGCCATTGTAGCCCTTCATGCCGCGGAATGCGACGTGGTATCCGGCATCGTGGAAGGCAGCGGCCGGGAACTCGCTGTCGGGCACCTTGGTCTCCTGCAGACAGAGCACGTCAGGTTTGTTCGCCACCAGCCAGTCTACGACGAGCGGCAGCCGCCGGCGGACCGAGTTGATGTTCCAGGTCGCAATCCTCATCGCCCATTTTGGCCCATTTTGAATGATAGCGCGCGATGGCGGTCTAGTCGCGCTGCGTTACCGGAGAGCCAAGAGAGCTGCGCGATGTACAAGCTAACGCTTCACGGCAATGGCCGAGATTTCGATCTTCGCTCCGCCGATCAAGCCCGCAACTTGGACGGTGGCTCGGGCCGGTTTCGGGTCTGGCATGAGTTTCTTATAGACCTCATTCATCTTGGGAACGTCGTTCAAGTCCGTGACATAAACGGTTACCGACGTTATGTCCGTCATCTGAAAACCGGCTTTCTTGACTACCTTTTCGATGGCGGTGATTGCATTCGCGGTCTGTAGATCGATGTCGGTTCCTGTGACTTTGCCCTGCGAGTCGGGTCCTTGCTGGCCTGCGACGTACAAGGTATTGCCCGCCACATACCCCTCGCTGAAGGGCATGCCCTTTTGGAAGTCGATGGCTTTGTTTTGCGCATAAGCACTGCCCAAAATGCAAAAGGCCACCATGCCCGCCGACCAGAGACGCGGCCGGGCTGTCGAATCCGTTTTTCTTGTATTTGATGTCATTTATTGTTCCTCCAATGTGATGGTTTCGTTACCTTCATCGAATGCCCATGGGCATTCTCAACGATTGGACCATACTTCTGGACGAGGAGGGTGCCTTGCGCGTCTATCGAACTTGCGGGGCTGTTGTCAGGCACGGCGAGCTGCGAAACGGCTATCCTGAAAGCTGGCGTTGAGGCCGGCGGGTGCGCATACGACGCGGATGGCTCATGCCGGTCCTGATACCGCTTGTGCCATCCTTTGATTGTGCCCAGCGCAGAACGAACAGCCCGGTTTTATCGAACCCATGCTCTTGCTGCGGACCTGCAAGTTGCCGGACGGCGACGGCTGGCAATATGAGATTAAACTCGACGGCTATCGGGTGTTGCGATCAAGACCGGCCGGGCGGTCCGGCTCCGGTCCCGCAACACTAACTAAGCGATATCCGGGCGTAGATGAAATCGTGATCGACGGCGAGATCGTCGCCCTGGACGTCAGCGGAAAGCCAGTCTTCACTATGCTGCAAAATGGTGTCGCCTATGACTGGAGGCAAGCCTATCGGACCTGATCCAGTCGATCGGGGCGCAGACCCTTGAAGGGCTGGCGGCCAAACGCGCCAACAGCCGATACGTCGCCCGGACGGGAAGCGGGTTTACGCCAGCGTTGCGCATGGAACTACTGCGCAAGAATGGATCCGCTGGAGGCCGAGGCGTGCCCATTCTGCAATCTGCCGGATCAAGACCAGGACGATGGGGCGCAGGGGCTGACGGCGGACAAGATGAAGGACTGCCGGTGGCTACGGCCGGAACTGACGGGCCGGGTCGAATTCCTGGAGTGGACCCAGGTACTTGAGGCACAGCAGGTTTATTGAAGGTTTTCATCTGGGCGCCGCTGGATCATCGTTCGTCTCATTGACTGCCTAACGACCGAAGCTGTTCCGAGTTTATGTAACGGGCGAGAAAGCCGGACCGATCGACCATAGCCTGCGGTGCATTTACCGAATGCCCGGCATCGTAAAAGATCACCTTCTGCGGACGTGAGATTGAGCTGGCCAGTCCTTCAGCAGCCGCCCGGGGTACGAATTGATCGAAGCGGCCGAATTGGAACAGAATCGGTGCGCCCGCCCAAGAACTCGTGAAGCGAATCGGATCTACGGCGGACATGGAGTCCCGATAGCGGGCAAAGCGCTCGGGCCCCATGGAGAAGCGCATGTTTGCCATATCCGGATCGTCACTTTCCATCAACTCAGCCAGACTGGTAAACCCTGCCACAAGAACAAAGGCGCGCAGGCGGGGTTCGACGCTGGATAATATGGCGCCCCAGTTCGCGCCGTAGCCATGGCCCACATACGCAATCCGGCTCGGATCGACTTCATCCCGCTGTGAGAGCATATCGATCCCCCGCCGGATATCGATGATGGCCTGAATGTGGATATCCCGGTCGTTGTCGTTGTCGCTCAGCGAATTGAAACTGCGCCGCCAGCCAACGGGTCTCTCCTGCGGTCCGTCGATGAGTAACGAAACAGCCGGTCGCCGGGCGCGCGCCAGCAATAGCGCCTCGGGGAGGAACTCATCGCGCCTGCCATAATCGGGAACGAAGATTATCGCCGGGTATTTTCCTCTTCGGGAAGGCGTCACGAGGGTTGCCGAAACCGGCCCTCGAGAGCCCGAAAACGAAACAGTCGTCACGAGCGATTTGTCTGCTATTTCGGGCTTTTCTAAGCGGGTGTTGAGCGGAGCAGCCGCATCGTACGAAAACATGGATGCCGGATTTTCCTGGGACGGAGCCCGAGGGCTTGAGGCATAGGAGGCTGCCGGCCCGCTCAGGGCATTAGTTGATTCGACTCCGGAAGCGGGAACCACCCAAAGATAGACCCGGTCGTCTTCCAGTTTGATGGTCTTCGTGGGCAGCCAACTCCCCATATCGAACCGATGGGAGACGATGCGGGTTCCCGGTCTCAGCTCGGCGAGAAGCTTCGAGCGTAAGCGCAAGTTGACGCCCGGGGTCAAAAACATCGTCACCACAGTTGCCGGCCGCAAGTCGTACGTGAACAGGTCTGCCTGGACGAAGTTGGCCTTTCCGCCGAGACCGTCCTGGTTGGCCAGGGTTTGCGACTGGCGCACGAGATCGGGGTCGATCTCGACTCCCGTAGCCTGAATGCCAAATCGCTTGCAGGCTGCCATTACAATACGACCGTCGCCCGAACCGAGATCGATTAGAACGTCACCAGGTTTGATGTTCGCGACATCGAGCATGGTATCGACTACATTCGAGGCGGTTGGGACAAAGGGTATATCCGTGAATTGCCCGCCATTCTGGGCGAAGAGTATGGCGGATATGGCGAATCCCAGCGCGACTGCTCGGAGCGGCATGTACAGTTCCATCTAAAGGAGACGCGCCGGAAGTTCTTCGCGTGCAGAATTCAGTGGAATTGCCGGCGCGTTACGCCGCCGTTTTGCGCGCCACCTTATTTGCCGGCTTTGCCGCGCGATTTGTCCGATAACGCCGCTAATGCCCCAGCACCACCCATGCAATCCGAGGTTGCACCATCCGCGCGTCGCGACAACTCATCCGACGGCGATCAGACTCTCGGTCGTTCGGAAGTAGAGAACACCTTCGGATATCGCCGGCGTCGCATAGCACGGTGCGCCCATGCGGTTTCGGGAGATGATCTGGAACTCGGGCCCGGCTTTCAAGACGTACACGGCGCCGTCCTCCGAAGTGCAGAATACTTTACCGTCCGCAGCCACCAGGGACGCGTAGATGGACGCGTCGGGACTCAAGCGCTCTTCATATATCTTTTTTCCCGTCTTCGACGCAAAACAGCGGACCACGCCGTTCGTGTTGCCGAAGTAGATGTAGTCGCCATAGACGACGGGAGTGGCGATGTATGACCCTCCTTGCCATGAATCCCAGATGATCGCGCCGTTCGTAGTAGCTTCATCGGGCGGTGTGATGTCGCCCCGGGCGTCGGGCCGAACGACGAAGATAGGCGATTTGCCGCCATGCGCGCTAGTAATGTAGATCCATCCGTTGGCCGCGAATGGGCTGGGGATGGGGTTGTCTCCGCCGCCGTGCAAGCGCCAGATTTCCTGGCCGGTCTCCAAGTTGTAGGACGTGATCCATGGCCAGCCGTTGGCAATCACCTGAGTGCGGGATTCGCCTGTGCAGATCAGGGGAGTACCCCAGCTTCGCTCGCACACACCTTTGCGGGAAACACGCCAAAGATCCTTGCCATCCGACAGACGCAACGCGGTGATGAAAGGATTTGCAGGGTCGTCACAAAGCAGCACCAGACGGTCCTTGTAGATGGAAGGGGAACTGCCATAGCCCCAGCCGATGCCGTATTTGCTGATGTTGATGACTCCGAGGTCGCGGCTCCATAGCAGCCGCCCATCGAGATCATAGCAATACAAACCCTCGGAACCGAAGAACGCGACCAGATGTTGGCCTTCAGTCGTCATGGTAGTGTTGGCGTGGGTGGCTTTCTCGTGGCGGGTCGCGCGAGGCGGCGCATTGCGCGCCACCTTCTGCCATAGCTGGCTCCCAGACTGCCGGGCGTAGCAAAGTACCACCCAGCTCTGCTCCTCGTTATCTTCGGCGGCAGTCGGCCCCCCGCCGGTAGGCCCAACTCTCAGTGGGGCCTTGCCGGATTTGCGAACCGCGGAGGGCAGGTAAAGGCGGTCGCGCCAGATGATGGGGCTGGAATGGCCGAGGCCGGGAACAGGCACGCGCCAACGAAGGCCGCTTACCGAACCGGCGGCCGCATCGGCGTTCCAGGAGGCCCGGACAGGGTAACCGTCGGCGACGCCGCACGCACCGGCGCCACGGAAGGAAGGCCAGTCACGTTCAGCGCCCGAGGCCGCTACCGGAAGGGCGGCAGCGACTTGGACAAATCGGCGGCGGGTTAATGGCATCTAAGCTCCGTGACCATGCGCGCGAATTATTCTACTAGAACGCCAGCGATAATGCGACGCATTGTCCCATTATAGACGTTAACCCTTCGGATACAAGGCCACGTGACCGTGTGGTTACGAGTTTTTATAGCACCACGCCTTTGGCAGTGGGAACAAGTAGGAAC
>DATKFU010000193.1:0-2401 GCA_035511215.1 Bryobacteraceae bacterium
GTAGGAGAAGGGGGGGGGCGACTCTCCTGTTCGGCATAACCGCGCTCGATCCACTTACGTATATCGCGGCAACGGTGCTTCTGCTGGCTGTAGCTATGTTGGCGTGTTACATGCCGGCTCGCCGCGCGACGCGAGTCAGTCCGGTAGTAGCGTTGAGATACGAGTGAGGTCAATTCGGATACACGTAGAATTCCTCACCCGTCGGAGCCACCACGCCGCCTGACACTGGGGCATGGAACAACTCCGCCAAATCCTGGTCGCTCACCTTGCGCCGCGCCATGATCTGCCGCCGCTGTTTCAGCGCCCGCGGCAGGCACTTGGCTACGCGCCAGAATGCCGGAAGCGATGCCGGCTCCCAGAAAATCGCGCCGCCCATCACCACCAGATCGCGCATGGTCATCGGCAGCCAATAGCGGCGATACAGCCCCGGCGTCACATTCTTGATGCGCATCAGGAAGCGGTTCTTCACTGAGTGCATATTAATGAACGCCGGCACTGAGTTGCGGTTCAGCGGCGTGACCGTGCGCACGTGGTGCCCCACCGCAGAAGGCGTGTAGAGGCACCGCCAGCCCAGCAATTGCGCGCGCCAGGCTACGTCCGCATCCTCGCGGTAGACGAAGAAATCGGGGTCGAAGAATTCGCCATCGATGGCGACATCGTCAATCATCTCGCGACGGTAGAGCGCCGCCGCGGCGCTGGCGCCGAACACGTATTCCGCGGCGTCATAGCGCTGCTCGTCGCGCTCATGCCAGCCGCGGTCGAAGTGCCGCATGTTCGGGGTAAAGTATATGCCTGCCGAATCGATGCGCGGCACGGGTAACGGCTGAAAGCCGGGAGCGATCGACAGCAATTTGCCGCAAACCGCCCCCACGGAAGAGTCGCTGGCGCCCGACTCCACCAACCTGCGCACGAATCCCGGTTCCAGTAACACGTCCGGGTTCAGCGTGAGCACCCAATCCGAGCTGCGGCATTCCCGGATGGCCCGGTTCTGTCCGGCCGCGAACCCCACGTTGCGGGCATTCTGAATCACTCGAATCCGGCTCTCAAAGCCTCGAAGAATGGATGGAGTATCGTCAGTGGACGCGTTGTCGGCGACCACCACTTCCATGGGGGCGCCTTCCTGGGCCAACACCGCATCCAGGCACCGCCGGATGTACCGGCTGCTATTAAAAGTAACGATTGCAATACTTACCGATCCAGAAGCCACATCGCAAAGACCCGCCATGGTCACAGTTCAACTACAGCAGATGCCCGAATCGCCGCAAAATATTTGTGCAAAAAATTCCTCCTGGGTGTAGTTGAAAAGACAATCCGCGGGTCTTTGGAGGTAGCTTGAAACATGCCGGCGTTCCCGATAGGCGATGAGCGCGTGGGGTTTCTCCGGCCGGATCGGCACGTTTCGGAGTTGCAAGATCGCGTGGCCCGGTTTTTCGAGGAGTCGCGCGACGATGTTTATCGGTATCTGTTGACGCTGGGTTTGCATCCCCCCCGCGCGCAGGAGGCCGTCCAGGAGGTCTTTTTACGGCTGTACACCGCACTCAAGAAGGGCGAGGATATCCAAAGCCTGCGCGGGTGGGTTTTCCGGGTAGCGCACAACCACGGCCTGAAGCTGCGGGAGCGTCAGGCGTCGGAAGCGCCGTTCGAGCCCGCCTTGGAATTGCGGCTCGCCTCGAAGGCGGACGATCCGGAGCGCGCGTTGATCGAGCGCCAGCGTATGGCGCAGTTTCATCGCGCGGTGGAAGGTCTGTCCGAGCAGCAGAGGCGGTGCTTGTTTCTGCGGATGGAAGGCTTGCGGTATCCGGAAATCGGCGCGGCGCTGGGCATCAGCCCGTCGGCGGTGGGGGAGTTCTTGCGGCGGGCCATGTTGCGGCTCAAGAAGGTGCGCGATGAGTAATCATCCCGAACAAGCGCTGCTGTTGCGCTACATCGACGGCGAATTGCCCGGGCGCAAAGCGCGGGCCGTGCAGCGTCACCTCGAAGCCTGCTGGGAATGCCGCACTGAGGTTGAAGAATTGCAGGAAACGGTGGCCGAATGCGTGCGCTACCGCAAACAGGTTTTGGCCGAAGAGCTTCCCGCGCCGCCGCAGGAATGGCGGGATATTTACCGGGAGTTCGACCGCATAGACGCCGCTACGCCCCGCCGCGTGTTCTTCCCGTGGCGTTGGGGTGTTGCCGCGGCTACGGCGGCGCTGGCGGTTGCCGGCGCCCTTTACTACAACGCGCACGAAGCGACTTCGGGTAACACAGGCAACACGAATTCAGCAGCATCCAGCAAGATAACGGAACCTCCCATCCGAAACAGCACGGAATCTGGCGCCGTGTCTGTCGAGGTTCCCCCGCGGTCTGCCGTACCAAGCCGGCCGGCCGCAATCGTCCCTGGGCCAACGGCCTCGATCTCCGA
>DATKFU010000194.1:0-4591 GCA_035511215.1 Bryobacteraceae bacterium
TCCAATTGCCCCACCTTGGACGCCATGTGCTTCCAGTAATCCTCGCCCACTGACGTTTCAGCGGCTTCTTCCACCAAGCCGGAGAAGTAGTTCAGGCTGGTAATGAACATGGGTGCCTTGTTGTAACGGGTCGCAACTTTCCCCCGCCTAGCAAGCAGTTTTTGTCAGATTAGTTTCCGCAATCCCGGAGGCGATCGAGGAGCGGTGGCGGAACCGAGCGCGGCAATCTCAGCGGGATCGCGCGCCGCCGCAGTATCCCATCCCTATCCAAGAGCTGTGTAGGATATCGAAGTGAGCGGAAGAACTCCCCCGGACACCCATCCAAAAGAGCTCTCCCGCCGCAGAACGAACCTTGGGAGTTCGCAGCTCCCAGAGGCAGATCCTATGCAGATCCTACACCCATTCGCCGGGTCTCTGCAGCAGTATACCGAGCGCCTGGCTGACCCCGATTGCTACCGCCCCGGCCACTGTCCGCAGTGCCATGCCAAACAGCCCCTCACCGCACACGGCTTCTATACACGCACCCTGATCGACGCTGCTTTCAATGGCGTCATTCGCGTTCGCCGCTACTTGTGCCACGCCTGCCGGCGCACCGTCTCCCTGCTGCCCGAGTTCATCTTGCCCTACTTGCGCAGCAGCCTGACGATCGTTGCGCTGTTCCTGGTAGCCCGTCTGCTGGGTGGGCAAACCATCGAGGCCGCCGCCCGCTCCGCACCGCCGCCCATGCCCTACCAGCGCGGCCAGTTCTGGATCCGCCGCTTTCGTGCGCAAGCCGCAGCACTGTGTGCCGCGCTGACCGTCCTGACTCAGCCCACTCCCGCGCCCGACTTCGTCCATCGCGCTCTCACCATGCTCCAATCCACCGGCTGGATCGCCGCTCATCGCTTCCTGTTTGCCGGCGTGCGCTGCCACCTGCTGGGCTGGCCGCGCGGTCTGGCTCCTGACGGCCGCCGCGCCGCATTCTCTTCCGCCGGAGCACCCGCCTGACCCTCCCCACACACCATTTGCATGGAACCGCCAAGCCTTTCCGCCGTAAGATGCCGTCCAGGAGAAAAAGCAACGTCATGGACGACAAAACCGAAAAAGTCGCGCTCTTTCGCTACGGGCTGATTGCGCCTTTGGTGCTGGAGACGCTGCCCCGCGGCGAACTCACGCGCCGCGCCCAACAGATCGCCGCCCGCCTCTACGACTTTCCTCATTCCACCCGCCGCCAGGTCTCGGTGGACACACTGCTGGATTGGACCCTGCGCTATCGACGCAACGGACTGGAAGCTTTGTCGCCCAAGACGCGTCAGGATCGCGGACAGGCCCGCGCCGTGGCATCGGACACCGCCGCTCTCATCGAACGACTCAAACGCGAGAACCCGCATCGTACCGGCGCCGCTCTTTTGCGCGAACTGGCCACCGCCAGCGAAGCTCATCAAGCCGGCCTTTCGGCCTCCACGCTCTATCGTTTCCTGCGCGCCCGCGGCCTCACCGAACGTCAACTCCTGCTCGACAAGGCCACCGCCCACAAAAAGTACGAAGCCGAGTTTGCCAATCAGATCTGGCAATCGGACATGCTCTTCGGCCCCTGGGTCGGACGACCGGGCGGAGGCAAACAGCAGGTCTTCCTGCAAGCCGCACTCGATGATGCCAGCCGCCTCATCCCGCACGCCCAGTTCTATCCTAACCAGGGGCTGGACGCCTTTCTCGATTGCCTGCGCCAGGCCATCGCCGCTCGCGGCATCCCCACTCGCCTCTACATGGACAACGCCAAGATCTACCGCTCCCCGCAGTTGGCCCGCATCGCCGCTTCCATCGGCATCCTCATCGTGCACACCCCTCCCTATCAACCCGAAGGACGCGGCAAGATCGAACGTTTCTTCCGTTCCGTGCGCGAACAGTTTCTGGCCTCGCTCGATCCCAAAGTTCTGCTTTCCCTCGAGCAGCTCAACGAGCGCTTGTGGCACTGGCTCGACACCGATTACCACCGCCGCGAACACAGTTCTCTCCAGACCACACCGCTGCTGCGCTGGCAGCGCGATATCGAACAGGTTCGCCAGCTTCCGCCGGCCACCGATTTACGGCGTCTGTTCTTTCATCGCGTGGACCGGCTGGTGCGCCGCGATTCCACCTTCTTGTTGAAGAATCGCTTCTTCGAAGCGCCCTCGCATCTGGCCGGCAAACGCATCGAAGTGCGCTTCGATCCGCTCGATCTCACCCAACTGGAAATCTACTCCGAGGGCAAGCCGGAGGGCCGGGCGCGCCTGGTCGATGCGGTCGTCAACGGATTGTTGCCGCCCTGGGAAACGGAGGAGAAGTAACCATGTGGGAATCCTTTTTCGGCTTTAAGAAAACGCCATTTTCCGACTGCCCCGACGCCAAACAACTGTTTGCCTCCCAAGCCTGGAATCAGGTCAAGACGCGGCTGGAGTTTCTCGCTCAGCATCACGGCGTGGGCCTGATCACCGGCGAGGTAGGCGCCGGCAAGTCCACTGCTGCGCGCGTGTTCACCGCCACGCTCAATACCAGCCTCTACAAGATTCTCTACGTGCATTTCTCCTCGGGCTCGGCGCTGGACCTGCTGCGTCAGATCGCCCTGGAACTAGACCTGACGCCGGCGCACTTCCGGGGCGATCTGGTGCGCCAGATTGCCGATGCCATCGTGCGCCTGAACCAGGGCAAAAAGCAGCATCCCATTCTGATCTGCGATGAGGCCCACCTGCTGCCGCATTCCGCTCTGGAACAACTGCCGCTGCTGTTGAACTTCGACATGGACTCCTCGCGCTACCTCACTTTGTTGTTAGTCGGCCAGCCGTTGCTCCGGCGCACGCTTTCGCTGCAGATGCACGAAGCGCTCCGGCAGCGGGTCAGCACACAGTATCACCTGGAAGGACTCTCGCGCGAGGAGATCGACGCCTATCTGGCGCAGCAACTCAAAGCCGCCGGCGTGTCGCAGCCGCTGTTTGACGATACCGCGCGCCAGGGGCTGTATCAGGCAACCAAGGGCATTCCGCGCAAGGTCAATAAGCTCGCCATGACAGCTCTGCGGCTGGCGGCGGCGAGTAAGTCGCAAACCGTCAATGAAGCCATCTTACTCGATGCCGCGGCGGAGGCGATGCTGTGAAAGAGAACGCTAAAGCTTCTCCGAAACCCGCGGTGTTATCGCTGGCACAATTACTCGCCGAACAACCGGCTTCCCCACCTCCCGGCTGGATCGAACCGGGCCTTTTACCGCCGGCAGGCATTTTGTTTGTGGGCGGCGAGCCCAAGGTGGGCAAGAGTCTGTTGGTGGCCAATCTGGCATTGGCGCTGGCCGCGGGCAAAGACCGCGCCGGCTTCACCATCCCCGCGCCACGGCGTGTTCTGGTCTGTCAGTTCGAACTGCCCACCCCGCAGTTTGTGAGCCGACTGGCGACGATGCGCCGCTCCCTGGGGGCCGCCGCCGATCAAAACCTGCTGGTGGATACGCGCGCCGGCGGCAATCTGCTGAGCGCACCGCAGGGACTCAATCACTTTCTCAACGCCGCCCGTCAGTCGGCCGCCGAGGTGATCGTCCTCGATCCCCTGTACTCGACTCACGATCAGGACGAAAACGATACGCGCTCCATGGCGGCACTGTGCCAGAGCCTGTTGCGGCTGCGCGATGCTTCCAAGGCCGCGCTCATCGTCGTGCATCACGTGCGGAAATCGATCGGGCGCGATGAGATCGGCAGCGCCTTCCGCGGTTCCTCTGCGCTGCACGCCGTGGGCGACTCCTACCTGCTGCTCACACGCCCCTCGGCCCATCTGCATGCCGCCGTCGAGTTGCGCTTCCAGTTTCGCTACGCCGCGGCCTCGGAGCCTCGCTTGCTGCAACTCGATCCGCAGACGCTATGCTTTTCCGCCGCTGGGGCGGCGCCCGCCCGGACAGCGGTCGCGCGCAAGAAAGTCGGCCAGGAGCATGTGACTCAGGCGCTGACTGGTCTGGGACGCCAGGCTCGCTACAACCAACTCCGCCAGCAAGTCATGGAGCAGGCCGAGTGTTCCAAACGTACCGCCCAACTGGCGATCGGAGAAGCATGCCGCCAAGGTTCGATTGTTCAAGTTGACGGCCAATACCGGCTACCGCTGTAGCTGCGCCTGGCCGCATCGAGGTCCGCTCGGGGTCGCGCCCGGCGGATGCCCAGGGCCGATGCGACGGAGTTGGCTCCGAAGAAATCGGCTCACCAGAGCCCTCCCGCAGTTCCCGTATCGGGGCGCGGGAGGGCTCTCTGCTTTCCGACAGCCAAAACTAAAGCCCACATTTCTTTGGTGAAACTCCCCGAGCGGAGGCCCTGGGCGATAAAACGCGCGCCCGGCCGCTTTTGCCGGGCGTTCTAACTTGCGTTCCTGCATTGGTACGGGATACCACCGGTGACTACACGAGTGAGTATCCTATCCCGCTCATTCACGTCACGATGCGCCTCGGACGCCGAGCAATTCGATAAATCTCGCCGGGAACTACCGTGAGAACCTTGAAGGAAAACAATGTGGCCCGTTACACCGACGCATCTTTCCCAGCTTCCACCGAATGCGCTCCGGGCGGCAACCAGAGAGTCTCGCTGTCGGCGACCGGCCACGGTAGATC
>DATKFU010000195.1:0-2477 GCA_035511215.1 Bryobacteraceae bacterium
TGGTATTGGGATCTATGTGCGCGCCGTCGCAGTTGGTGTTGCTGCCCACCGGAACCGGGGAGGCTCGGCCGCTGACTCACGATGGAATCCATCACCAGGGCGCTGCGTGGACGCCCGACGGCAAGCGGATTGTATTCGCGGGAAATGAACCCGGCCATCGCATCCGCTACTACGTGCAAAGCATGGATGGCGGTTCGCCTCGGGCGATCACGCCCGAGAATGTGAGCTTTAACAATCTCGACCCGGTCGCCATTTCCCCCGACGGGGAATCTGTAGCCGTTTCCGGTCTGGACGGCAAGATTGTGCTGTACCCTCTGGATGACGGCGCACCGCGCGGCGTTCCCAAGCTGGCGGACGGATTCGCTCCCTTGCGCTGGTGCCCGGGCAATTCGCTGTTGGTATACCAACCAGGAAATGTGCCTATAAAAATCCTTCAGGTGGACATCGAGACCGGAGAACAGGCCCTCTGGAGGGAGTTGGCGCCCGCCTACAGAACAGGACTAACCTTCATCGTCGGGACACGGGTGGGTGCGGATTGTCAGAGTTCGGGATATTCAGTAGGGTATGCTCCTTCGGAGCTGTGGATCGCCAGCGGCCTGCGCTGAGGCTTACCGGCGCCACGATCGACAATCGCGAGCATGGACTGCCGGAGTGGTGGCGGTCTCGATGCGGTAATAATCTTCCAGCCGTAGCGGGCCGGCGGCGCCCGGTTAATTCCTCAGCGGCGGCAGTCCTACCCGAGCCACGACCGCCTGGAATCTTGGATCTTGCCTTACGGCGGCAAACATTGGGTGTACGTTTAAGAACAGAAGCGCGCCGGACCGTTCGCCATAGGCCTTTTCAAGCCACGGCAGCATCGCATCCACATCGCCCGTGCAGGCGTACGCGGATGCCACTGTGTAAGCCAGCCCGAAATCCTGCTGCGCCTGACGCCCGATCCGGTCCGCCATCTGCCGAGCTTCTGCTTTCCGGCCCGAAGCCGCGTAGAGATAAGCCACCGCCGACAACTGGTAAGGTTCTCTGTCCGGCTGGCGAAGGCCGAGGACCGTGGCGGCCTCCTCGAAATGACGCTGTCCGCTAAGAGCCCATGTCAGCCAGACGCGGGCCAGCGAAAGCGACGGATCGAGTTCCAGCGCACGCCGGCTTTCCGCTACCGCCTCATCCAGCCGGCCGGTGTAAATGTCCATCTCGGCCAGATCCGCCATGATGATGGGCGACGCCGGGTCCAGCGCTTTGGCGTTTCTCAATTCCTGAAGGGCGTCGTTGGGATGCCCGGTCACCAGCAGATTCATCGCGTGCCATTGATGAGCGGTCGCGTAGCTCGGGTTCAGACTCAGCGCGTGCTGGAACTCCTGCTCCGCGTCGGCCCACTTCCAGTCGTAGTGCATGAGGGTAAACGCGAGAGCCGTATGCGCTTCGGCGAGATCGCCATCCAGATTTATGGCCTTCAAAGCGGCGGCGCGCGACTTCGCCATCGCCTCCGCGCGCGGCATCACACGATTCGGATTCGATCCCAGCAGCGCGTACGCATCGGCCAGGCCTGCATAGGCCAGCGCATATCTGTCATCGATGCGAACGGCCCTCTCGAATTCCTCGATCGCCTTCTGGTGCGTCTCCGGCGTTCTGCGGTCCCACAGATAACGTCCCCGAATATAGGCCTGCCAGGCTTCTGCGTTCCCGGTGTAGCGCCGCATCACCCGCCCGCGCTCACTGGCCGTAAGGTCCAAAGCCAGACCGTTGGCCACTTGCCCAGCAATGGAATCCTCCAGCGTGAACAGGTCCTGAGCGCCTTGATCGAACTGACCGGTCCACAGCGAAGCTCCATCCGGCATGTGCAGCAGCCGCACGGTGGCGCGGACCCGATCTCCATCACGCTGGAGGTTCCCTTCCAGCACCGCGTCCACGCCGAGCTCTCGGCCCGCGGTCAAGGGGTCCGAAGCCGCATCGCCGAATTTGCGGATCGCGCTGGTCGGCCGCACGGTGATCTGCGGCAAGGTACCCAGCCGGTTAATCAGGACGTCTGCCAGCCCCAGGCCGAGATAGGGAGAGTCCACTGAAATCGAGTGGAACGGCAGGACCGCGAGGGACCGTATGGCGCCGTTCCCGGCTCGGGCCTTCACGCGTCCGGCGCGCAGCGACGCCATGGCCGGAATCAGAGCAGCCGACGCAACCAGCAATACGCAGGCCGCCGCCCACCAGATCCACATCCTCGACCGTGGAACCGCCGCTCCCCCAGTCTTCGTGACCGTCGCCGACAAACGGTACCCTCGCCTGGGAACCGTTTCAATCCAATCCGCATTCAACACCTTGCGTAGCGTAAGGATATTCTGCGCCAGAACCCCTTCCTCGACAAAGGTGCCGGGCCAGACGGTCTGGAGCAACTCGCGCTTGGACACCACGCGACCGTGCCGCCGCACTAAAGCGATCAGTGTGTCAAGCGCTTTGGGCGTCAAAGCGACGGGGTGTCCTCCCCTCCC
>DATKFU010000196.1:0-5702 GCA_035511215.1 Bryobacteraceae bacterium
ACGCCACATGACCTTCAGGATTCACCGTCCGGTAGAAGACCTGGGCGGTGTCGTAGGCTCGCGCCGGCAAACGCAGCAGGTGTGGTTTCTCTTCCTCGTACAGATCGATGGGCCGGCGCTTGGTTTCCCGGTGCAAGTGCAGGTCAGCGGTACCGGCAAGCCATAGTGCCGCGGTTTCGTTGAGGTGCTCCAGCGAAGTGAACGTGCGGCCGTTGAGCAGGTTGGTTTCAAGATAGGCAAACGGCCTTTCCACTTTACCTTTGGTTTGCGGCCGATGGGGGCGGCATGCCCACGGTTGATAGCCGTAGTGCGTGGCGAAAGACAGGAACCGGGTGTTGTAAATCGGCTGGTCGCCGTCATAGCCAGTTACCACCACTTTCATGTTGTCGTAGAGACAAGTGGCGCACAGACCATCGAAATATTCGAAGGCCCGCACGTGTTCCCGGATCGTGGTGGCGAAGTCCTGAGTCTCCACAAACCGCACGTACTGGCGGCGGGAGTAAGCCAGAATGTATCTGAAGGCATGCACCCGGCGCCGCCATTCGGCAGTGAAAGAAATGTCGTACGGCGAATAATCCATCTGTGCTTGCACGCCTGGACCGGTCTCGAATCGCTGCACGGGTGGCTTCGGCGCGTGCGGCCGGAGCACACGCAGCCGCTCGCGCACGATTGTATAGCGACCTTGGAAACCCAGCCGGCACAACTCCTCATGCAAACGGACCGCCGTGATGTGCGGATAGCGTTCCAGCAGTTGTGCCATGTGATCGGCGAATGGGTCCAGCACGCTCGGTCGTCGCCGACGTTCCACATCCGCCGGTTCTGCTCTGTGTTTTTCATGACCCACCAGCACGCGGACCACGCTCTTGCGGGCGACTCCCCGCAGTTTTGCGATGCGGCGCTGAGAGGCACCCCCGTAGTGCAGGCGGATGATCTCGTTGCGTGTCGATTCCTTCATGCCCGCTCCAGTTCGCCGACGAAGTCCCGACTCAACGCCGCCACCGATCCGGCATACCGCGCCAGCCTTTGGAAACGGGGCAGCAAGATCACGCGATCCTCCGGCGTCAGACCTGTGCGCCCATGGTGCGCCAGCCACACTTCCATGCGCCCCAGCACATCCAGCAGCATCCCGACGCGCTTCCATACCTGGTTTCCGGCTTCGCTCAGCCGGGGATCGCGCACCGCGGGGAGCACTCCCTTGGCCTGCGATAGCGCTTCGCGAGGATGCGCCAGGAGATATTCTTGCTGACGACGTTCGGCACATCGCAACCAAAGATCCACCACGCCGCCGAGTTCCGCGTTCGACAGCGCTTCGCGCCGGATCGCTTCCAGCACTTCGGTCTGGTTGCCCTGCGGCAACCGCACGATCTGCCGCGCGGCAGTGGGCGTCAACAAGCCCACGCGTAGCTCGTCCCGTGCCTTGGGTCCCAACCGCTCAATCAGCGCCAGCCGCCGGCACACCCAGCTCCTGTGGCGTCCCAACAGCTCTGCCACCTCCACCTGGCTCAAGCCGTCTTCCCGCACCAGCGCCTGGATGATCCAGGCTTCTTCGAGCTCACGTGTGCGGCCCCCGGCACGATTCAGCCCGTAGATAGCCGCTTTCGCCTGACGCTCATCGGCCTCCATGAGTCGCGCCGACAGACGCGGGATCTGCGCCAGACCGCGTACGGCGCCCAAGCGTTTGAAACCGTCGATCAGTTCGTAGCGGTCCTGGCGCCGGCACACCACTACCGGCGACAACTGCCCATAGCGCTCCAGCGACCGCGCCATGGCCCGCTCCGCTTCCGGCACGTGTAAGCGATAGCGTCCGTAGTGTTCGCCGATCTCCTCCCACTTCAGATCGAGCAGATTGTTGTCGGCCCAGCGCAGCACTCGTGTCCCTTCCTTGGGGACAGGTTGAATGTAAGTCACTGGCCCGGCGCCGATCAATATGTCACGGTTAACCGGCGGTGCCATTCTCAACGCTTGGACGCATCGCCGCACGCGGGACTCCGCTCAACCGGCGCGTGTCCAGTGTCGCTCGCGTTCCCAGACGCGCTCCATGGCACGCCGGCACTCGTGCGAGCAGAAGTGCTGCGACGGCGAGCGGCGCTGCCGCACGAACCCGGCGTAGCAGCCAGGCCGGTCACAACAAGCGTCGAAAAAACTTCTTAGTGATGACCCTCGCGGCGTACGGAACGGCTTCGCCTGCTGGTGGTTTTCGGTTCCTGACGCGCTCCCGGTAGCGCTGGCTTTGGTCGTTGCGTTGCCGTTTGCCGCCCTCGTCGCCCGGTATCGTTGCTGCGCCTTCCACCCCGACCAAGCCCGCGCCGCCTCCCGGCACTGCTCGCTGCAATAACGCTGCCGCGCCCGCCGGGGACGAAACGGCTGCTCACAACCTTTGAGCAGACACCGCCGGGGCCGCGGTCGGCGCGCCAGCCGTTTGCGCCGGCCGCCCTCTTGATTTTCGGGATGGCCTGTAGGACTCTTGGGAGGACCCATGGGAGGTCATTGCTCCCAGAAGCTCTGCCCCGGAGGGGATTGCACTCCTCTCCGGGGCGCAGCCGATCTTCGGATCAATACGAGATCAACAACTCTATCGCAAAGATCGGCTGCCCGCGGCCTCGTCTCTCAGCGTTCTCTTTTTTCCCGCCTGCGGCGGCGCGGCTGTGACTCCCGCCGGCCGGGTCGCCATCGCCTCCCTGGAAATGAGTTCAGCCTGGCTGGTATCCAGTCACCGCTACTCACCATTGGCGGCGTGGTCCCCGCTGGCCCGCCAAAATGGCTCCCTCCCCCGCTGCCGCTAACAGGAAGCCAAGCGACGCTCCAGACGTACACGGATTTGCGCGTCGCCGGGCCAGCCGAAACCAGCCCTCGTGCCGGGAGCCGACACCGCGCCGCCGGCTGACTGCCGATCGCTGACCCCGCTGACGCCTCTAACGCGCATGCGCCGCTCCGCCGCCCGCCCCGCCGCCCACACAGCCTCGCTCGGGCATCGCGACACCGCCTTGGCCCGCCCAGGCCCCGCGCCGTGCGTCTGGCGCTGGGCCACCGTGCTGCGGGCTCGGCAAAAAGAGACCAGGCAGGCTATCGCCACCGATGCGCTGGGTCACGCCGCCCGCGCGGGCCGGCCCAAGAAGGCCATGGCGGCGCGCGGCTGACGGCGGAAGGGTTTTGAAGGCGTTTCGGGTTTTTACGCGCGCATGTAAAGTCGCTGTGACATTCGCCGGCGGGCGACGCGGCACGCAGGTCGCTGCCGCTCCTCGGCGCATCGCGTCCGGCGGCTGCTGGCGCGCCGGATCAGCGGTGCCAGGCACATGGGCTTTACCGTTTATCGTCTTTAGCGGGCGCGCCCGGTCTTCATTGTCGCAAGGTACAAATTACAAAAGTTTGCGCGCGCGCGTGGGAGGCAATGCGGGGCATTGGCGGTGGCCACAGGTCGCTGCAATTGGGTCCCGGGCACGAGCAGGTCAGGCGAAGCGGCCTATTGGGGAAACGTAGAACAGGCAAGAGCCCGTGCCAACGGCCAGCCCGATGGGAAAGTTGAAGCCGGTCGCCAAGAAATTGATTTGGCTCACGCCGGCTGCCTGGAACGGTGCGGGGCCGGCGTACTGTCTGGTGATGGGGGGCGGTGGGGCTACCGGAAAGCCGGGGAGGCCCTCTTGTACTGACGTCAGTGTTACCGGCAGGGCATTGGTTGGCAATGGGAGTTCGATGAAGGTCCCGTCGGCCTGCGTGGGCTCGATTGGGCCCAGGCCGGTGCCGAAGATCGTTACGTATGTTCCCGTGGGCGCGGGGTTGGATGCGGAGTTGATGCTGCCGTCCTGGTTGATGGCGAAGGCTTCGTAATTATTAACCGTGAAGACGCCGGGGTGCGCGTTCGCCACGGGGCGCGCGATGCAGTTGATGCTGGCGGCGCCATAGGTGACGCAGACGTCGACGGTGGCACGCCAGACCTTGGGGACGGCGACGCGGACCGATGCGCGAAGAATCGCTTATGACGAGATGCGATGCCGTTCGCGCACGTGCACTTGCTATCTTAGGCGAAGGGCGGGTGAATTTCCTCCTGCTCGCCTGCTGCATCCAGGAGGGCGACGAGATGGCCCTTCCCTCGCGGCAACCTGATCGGCCAGCTTCTTTGCCTGGCTTATCCGAAACTGGCAATCGACAAGGATCGCCTCGCTTTTTCCATAGGTCAGGGTGGACGTTACATCCCAGCTATCGGCCTAGCCGATGAAGACATCGAGATGCAGTGTCTCGGGCGAGGCACAGATCCTCTCCCAGCAAGCACACAGCAGCCCGTACGCGCTCAGTACGCAAATCATAAGCACTTCCACGCAGAAGACTGCTGCGCCAACCCAGCGGCTTAATAACCGATTTATAACACTCACTTTCCTTGCAATTTGAGCCGTGACGCGATCCCCATCACTCCCCGGTCGCTCCTCACTCATGGCGCAGTGCCATGAGTGGGTCAACGCGAGTAGCCCTCCGCGCGGGAATAAGACACGCCAATATCGCCACCGATACGAGCAGCGCCGTGAGGACGCCAAACGTGATCGGGTCGGTAGGTTTGATCTCGAACAGCAGCGTCTGCAGGAATCGCGTCAACATCGCAGATCCGATGAGCCCAGCCGCCACTCCGAACACGACCATCCGCGCCCCCTCTCCTAGCACGACTTTTAGGATGTCCCCGCGCTGCGCGCCGAGCGCCATACGAAGGCCGATTTCACCGGTACGTCGGCTAAAGGTATAAGCCATCACTCCGTAGATACCGATGGCGGCGATAAGAAAGGCGACCGCCGCGAATACGCCCAGGAGTTCCAGAGCAAACCGGCGCGCCGCCAGATTTTTGGCCACGACATCGTCCATCGTTCGGATGCCGTAGACCGGGACGCCAGGGTCCACCGCTTGCACCTCGTGGCGAATCGCCTCGCCCAATGTACCCGGATCATCGGCGGTACGCAGGTATACAACCGATACATAAGGTGGAGCTTGAGGTTCAGAAACGTAGATAGACGGCGCGCTCGCCGTATCGAAGCCGTCCGATCGAATGTCACCGACGACCCCGACAATGGTCAGATCCGATGAAGAACGAAATGCTACCGTTCGCCCAAGCTTAATACGCTGTCCGACAGGATCTGCGTCGGGCCAGTACCGGCGTGCCAGCGCCTCATTAATGACGGCAACCTGCTGACCCTTGGAGTTGTCCAACTCGGTGAACACCCGCCCTCTCTTCAGAGGAGTCTTCAGGACATCGAAGTAGCTCGAACTTACGCTGGCCGCTTCAGCGACCGGCACGCGCTCCGAGTCCGTGGCGCGATTTTCGATAACGAAAACGCTTTGATTCCGGGAGTTGTTCATGGGAAGACTGGCATCGCTTCCGATAGCCGCCTGCTCGACGCCGGCGAGCGCGCTGACGCGGCGCAAGACTTCTTGATAAAACGCCGCGCGCTTCTCGGTCACGCGATAAGCATCCAACGCCTTATCATTCGGGAGCGGCAGCGGTATTCTTGCCGTCATGAGCCGGTGCGGCTCGAACCCCGGACGCACCTCAAGCAGATGCCGGAAGCTTCGCAAGAGCAGCCCGGCACCGATAAGCAGCACGAGGGAGAGAGCGATTTCTGAGGAAACCAGAATGCGCAAGATTCTTATCTGGTGCTTGCTTGATCCGGAGCCCCGGCTGCCTTCCCGGAGATTGCCTGCCTGGTTCGGACGCACCGTCTGCA
>DATKFU010000197.1:0-21071 GCA_035511215.1 Bryobacteraceae bacterium
GCTGGAACAGGGATCGATTGCTGAAGCGTTTGATCCCGGCGCGGCGTGCCAGCGCACGGCCGGTGGCCGGCTCTACTTGCGTAAGCCCGTAGGCGTGTTTAGCGGAGAGCGCCTGCGGGTCGAATTCGGATTCCTGCCGGATGAGTGCCGCAACCATGTAGGGATCCAGGTTTTGCTGTTGGGCGCTGCGCACCAGATCCTTCTCATAAGGCAAGGGGAACAGCAGTTGCCAGAAGGCCGGCGGGGCGTCTTCCAAAGACATCGAGAGATAGTCCGGCGCGGCGCTCTTGATGTTGTGCAACCGTTCGTGCGGGGTGTTGGCGGTGCGCGCCAGTTCCATGGCCAACAGATAGGGCTGGCCGCCATTCCGTGCGCCGAAGCGCAGCTCGGCCTGGGCCAAATCGGCCAATCCGGCGGATGACAGCAGGCGGGCGCGGGCGATACGCAAGGCGGTTTCGGCATCGGGCTGGCTGGGAACAGCGGGCACGTGCGGCGGGAAGGCGATGGACCGCAGGAACTGGGTGGTTTTTTCCGACGGGCCGGCGGCCGCGATCGTCGGCTGCGTCATACGCTGGCGGGCCAGGAGGCCGTAATAGTAGTTCGGAAATTGCGCCGCTAGCCTGGTATAAAAAGTCCGCGCGGCAGGATAGTCGTTGCGATCTGGGCCGGCTTCTGCGAGGCGCCCCAGAAAATAGAGCGCGGCGCTGGCGGAGGGATGCCCGGGGTGTCGCTCCAGGTGTTCGCGCAGCAGTTCCCGCGCATCGTGCCGGCGGGAAATGTACGCGGCCCAGGCGACCCGCCACTGGCTGGACGCCGCCAGCGGCTGGTCCGGGAACGACTCGTAGACGGCCTTGTAAAGCGGGGCATATTTTTCGGGCTGGTTGGTTACCAGGAATCGATTGGCCGCGGCCAGCAATGCCTTGTAGCGCCACAGCGATTCGCGATGCTTGCCGAGCTTTTTGACGGCCTCCATCATCTGGTCTTCGTCGTTCAGCTTGCGGGCACATTCGACGATGTAGTAGAGGCGTTCGGCATCAGCTTCAGAATGGGCTTCGCCGCCGGAGATTTCGAGCGCGCGCAGGCGCGAATAAGCGGCCGCCACATCGCCCGCAAGATATTCGGCTGCCACTATGCCTACGCGGGCCTGGTCGCGCTCCGCACCGCTGAGTTGCGGCACGAGCGCTTGAAATTCGGTTTGCGCGCGCGCGTATTCGCGCTGGGCGAGCAGCTTGTGGCCGCGCTCGATCATGGCTTGCGGCGTGGGCGCGGGATACGCCGCTCCCATGCTGTCACGCAGGGCGATGAGCGCCGCGGCGGCGCGCGTGGCTGGATCGCCCGTAGGGTATTCGTAATAAACCCGTTGGTCGTACAGCGCGGCGTGCGGCAGGTCGTTGGCGGCTGCATAGGCCATAGCCAGGGCCAGGTCGCCATCGGGCTGCGGAAGATCGGCGTAGTGTTCGCGCAACATGCGTACCGCTTCCGGGGCCGCGCCTGAAGCCGCCAGACCTCGCGCCTGCAGCACGATGGATCTCGCGGCGAACGGGGAGGGCAGCGGCACGCCGCGGACGGCGGCTGCGGCGCGCGCGGCGGCGGCGGAATCCGGGGTTTCCGATTGGGCCGCCGCCAGATAATACGCCGTATAATCGGCGAGCTTGGGTAGGCGCGGCTGCGCGGCCAATAGATGCAGGATGGCATCCGGAAAACGCTTCTGTTCGAACGAAGCCACGCCCAGGGCGAGGTGCGCGAGTGCGCCGTTGACGTCTTTGTGACTGGCCGCGAACTGTTCGAGCGCCTTACGGCGGGCGGGCGTGGGCGACTCGCGGTAGGCCCGGCCGAGCGACTCCGGGGTTTGGGCGAAGGCCGCGCTGGTTAGCAGGAGCAGAAGAACCGGGCCGAGCTTCGCCGGGTCTGCCCTGTTCGGTGCCCCGGCCACGTGGCTATACCAAACGCCCAGGATAGCCCTCCCCGAGCCAGGCAGGATCGTCATTTGCCAGCGTGCGCACCAACTCCACATGAAAGTAATCGACCATAGTGGAACTCGCCGTTACGAACGTTTGCCGGAAAGCCTCGCGGCCTTCATCGATGGCATCTTGCAAGGCGGAGTACAGATCTTGCTGTGCGCGGCCGGCTTTGACGGCATCGGGCCGGTAGAGCCGCATCTCCGCCACCTTTACACGGGCGAAGCGGTGCGCACGCAGATGCAGTTGGCGGTCGGCCGCGCTGAGCTGGTCCCAGTCCGTTGCGGGACTGGCAGGCGTGGCAGGGGCTGGCTGGATGTGTACCAGATCGGGCGCCTGGTCAGGCGACAAGCCAATTGACAAGCCAGGAGGCCCGTCCACTCGGACCCTGGGCTGCCGCGCTTCCATGACCGCGGCGGTGGCTTGAGCCAACAACTCCAGAGCCGCGCTGTCGACCGCGCCAGTAGCATACAGCATGCCGACCGTGACGCTGTCCGCGGTCAACGGGAACAAGTAGGCTTTATCGCCGGACGCGTGTCCGAAGGCTTCCACCACGGCGGACGATACCTCCGCCGCGGAGCAAAGCGCCACCACCGGCTCGCGCGATTCGATGGCGCCGGCAAAGGCGGCCGCGGCGGCTGCGTCAAAGTCGATGTCGCGAAAGCGTGCGGCCGCTTCGCCGGCGGCGCCGTGCAAACGTTCTCCGGCGACCTTATTCCCGTCGATGCGGAAGACGGCGCAGCCATTGGCGAAGCGCGCCGATGCGTCGCACAGGATCGCGGCGATCTCGGGGAAAGCGGCGGCCTGGCGCAAGCGGCGCACGGACTGATTCAAGTGCTCGGCGAGGGCCCGCTCGGCGGCTTGGACGCTGGTTGAAACGCGCGCTTCCGTTTCTGTCTGGAACAACTGTTCCAATTCGGAGAATAAGCTGCGCAACGAAGGCGGGGGCGCGGCGGTGGACATCCTGCAACGATTCTAGCAAGCCGGGGCAGCGGGCGAATGGAACTTGTTCGCCGTTGTATTGAACGACACTCAATCCGCGGCAATACTGACCAGGTCGTGCCCGTTTGCCGCCGTCGCGCGTAAGGCGAGAATACAGCGATTCCCTGTATTGTATTTGGAGGGAAATAGTAAGATACTACAGTTGTGAAGCTGAGCCGAATAGTAAGGCAGGCCGATAATCATCTATGATCATCGCAACCGCGTGCATGAACGCCGCGTCAGTGGTATTGCTTGATACGGACTATGTGGCGGATTTCTTACACGCGGTTCGTGAGTAACATCCGGCCCACTATAGGTAACCCATGGGCGCTACGCGAAAATTCGACCTCGATCGTCGTTTGGACGCTTACTTCGCTACCCTCCGCTCATCGTCTCTGACGGAGTCGGTGAAACGTAGAGCGGGCAACTGGCAGATCTACGCAGCGGTTACAGGGTCGGCGGTGGCGATGGCGACAGGCGCTTCGGCACAGAATATCGGCACCGGCATTCGGGATATCGCGGTGGAATCGATCGCGAGTGTGTTGGCCGCCAAACAGTTTCTCGCCAGCTCTCAGCACATGCCACTCAGGAATGCCGTCAGGATGGCCATTGCCAGACATGATTCCGGACCAATAATCCTGAATGCTTCGGCCATGAAAATGGGCCACGCGAGTGCAGCGCAGGCCCCGTCCATTTCCCCCGGTGGCGTCGTTCCTCTCTTCGGCTCGGTAAGCATAATCCAGCCAGGTGAATGGGTGTCGATTTATGGGACAAACCTCGCCGCCGGAACCACCGTCTGGAACGGTGACTTTCCCACTTCGCTGGGCGGCACCAGCGTCGAGATCGATGGCAAACCCGCGTATCTCGAGTTTGTCAGTCCCGGGCAGATTAACTTGCAGGCGCCGGACGACACCGCGAGAGGCACGGTGTCCGTAGTCGTTACCACCGCCGGCGGCAGCGCGACATCAACCGTGACGCTGAGTGAGTTCGCGCCATCGTTCAGCCTGCTTGACACCGACCATGTGGCCGGAATTATCCTCAGGTTGAACGGTTCGGGAGCTTACGGCGGCGGAACCTACGATATTCTCGGCCCCACCGGAAGTTCGCTCGGCTATCCGACGGTAGCCGCAAGTGTAGGGGACATTGTCGAACTTTTCGGCGTCGGGTTCGGGCCGACGACTCCCGTCGTCCCCGCTGGAGAGGCGTTTTCCGGTGCAGCGCCGGTTGACCATCCCATCAAGCTTTACATCAACAACGTTCGCATCAAGCCTAGCTTTGTTGGGCTGTCGAGCACAGGTCTTTATCAGATTAACCTTACCGTTCCGGACGGCCTTGGCCAGGGAGATGTTCCCATTCAGGCTTTTGCTGGCGGGCTCCCAACCCAAACAACGGTGCTGTTTTCGCTGCGGAGTGCTGCAAACGCTAACTCGAACCCGGCAACTGGCGGCGGCACGGCCGGTTTTATTCCTCCACCGTTTTCTTTCACCTCGACCCACCCAACCTCCGTGGTAGTGACCGGTGGGGGAACCGACGGAGGAGCCGGTGCTGGATCTGATGGAGGAGCCGGCGGCGGATCGGGCGGGGGATCCGGTGGTGGGTCTTTTCGGAGAAAGCGGCCATACGAGCCGAAACTGCGGTTTGAGCCGAAATAGATCGTACCGGTTTTATAATTTCCACAGCGGCTCGGCCCGGTGGTCCTCTCCATGACCCCACGTAAAGTCCTTCTGGTCGGGTGGGATGCCGCCGACTGGAAGGTCATCCATCCCCTCATGGATGCCGGCAAAATGCCCAACGTCCGCCGCCTCGTCGAAAACGGCGCCGCCGGGCAGGTCGCCACCTTGCATCCGCCTCTCTCCCCCATGCTGTGGACTTCGATCGCCACCGGGAAGCGGCCGTTCAAGCATGGCATCCACGGCTTCTCAGAGCCAACTCCGGACGGGCGCGGCGTGCAGCCGGTCACCAGCCTCTCGCGAAAATCGAAAGCGCTGTGGAACATTCTCAATCAGAACGCCTTACGCAGCGTGGTCATCGGCTGGTGGCCTAGCCATCCCGCCGAGCCCATCGACGGAGTGATGGTTTCCGACCATTTCCACCGCGCCCGCGGGCCGCTCGACCAGGGCTGGCCGCTGCCGGCTAATGCGGTTTATCCGCCGCAACTGGCCCGCACCCTGGCCGATCTGCGCATGCATCCCGACCTGCTGGCGCCCGAAATGGTGGAACCGTTCATTCCCCTGGCCAGAGAGATCGATCAGGATAAGGATAACCGCCTGGCTGTCTGCATGCGGACGCTCGCGGAATGCATGAGCATACATGCCGCCGCGACCTGGCTGATGGACCACCAACCGTGGGATTTCTTCGCGGTCTATTACGACGCCATCGATCACTTCAGCCACGGGTTCATGAAGTACCATCCGCCCCGGCAGTCCTGGATCGGGGAAAGCGACTTCAAGCTGTACCACAACGTGGTCTCGATGGCCTACCAGTTCCACGACCGCATGTTGGGGGATCTGCTGCAGAAAGCCGGCGAAGATGCCACCGTAGTTCTCATGTCGGATCATGGCTTCCATCCGGACCATCTGCGTCCCGCATCGATTCCCGATATCCCCGCCGGGCCGGCCATCGAGCACCGCGATTTTGGCATCCTGGCCCTCAGCGGGCCCGGCATTGCGAAGGGCGAATCGCTGCACGGGTCGTCGGTGCTGGACGTCGCGCCCTCCATCCTTACACTCTACGGACTGCCTGTAGGCGAAGACATGGACGGCAAAGTGCTTTCGCCGGCCTTCGTGAAAACACCGGAGGTCGCCTTCATTCCAAGCTGGGAAAGCGTTCCGGGCGCCGACGGACGCCATCCGCCGCATGCGCGGCTCGATCCGGTGGCGGCGCACGAAGCGCTGGAACAGATGATCGCGCTGGGGTATATTGAACGGCCGGATGAGGATCGCGAAGTTGCGGTCCGGAAGACCATCCGCGAGCTGCGCTATAACCTCGGCGAAGCTTACCAGGACGACGACCGGCACATTGAAGCGCACCGGATCTTCACCGAGCTCCATGCCGCCGATCCCGATGAGCAGCGTTTCGCCGTGCGGCTGTTCGTCTCCTGCCAGGCGCTGGGAATGCACGCGGAAATGCGGAGCATCGTCAACGATCTCGCTGGCCGCCGCCAGGCGCTGTTTGAAGAGGCAAAGACCAGGATTGAGGCGATGCGACCAGGCGAACCCGAGTCGCCGCTCAGCGAAGATGAGCGCCGCGAGCTGGCGCGCTGGCGTAATCTGGCGCGCTACCAGCCGCCCGTGGTCGACTACCTGAAAGCGCAGGTATTGACGGCCGACAAGCGCTACGGCGAAGCGTTGGTCGCGCTCGAACGGGTCACGGAAGCGCACCTGGTACGGCCGGGGCAGTTCCTGCAGACCGCCGAACTATACTTGCGCCTGGGCCGCTGGCACGATGCCCAGCAGGTCTACGAAAACGCGCTGGCGGTCGACCCCGATAACGCGCAAGCCCATATCGGCCTGTGCCGGATGGCTCTGCGGCGTAGAAGATTCGGCGATGCCGCACAGTCGGCTCTCGAAGCGCTGCGCAGGATTCATCACTATCCGATGGCCCATTTCCTGCTTGGGCGCGCGTTGGCGGGCATGCAGGAATACGAGCGCGCGGCCGAGGCGTTCCGTGCAGCCATTTCCTTCAATCCGAATTTTCCGGAAGCGCACGTCAGGCTCGCAGCCTTGCTCGAAAGGCGCCTCGGCGACGCCGCATCCGCCAGCGAGCACCGCCGCCTGGCGCGCCGTATGCGCCGTATGCGCAAAGCACGCCTGCCTGCCTCTCCACCGGCCTCGCCAGCATGCCTCGGGAACACCCCACGCGACACACCGTTCACAGCCCAGACGGCGGAGATACAGCCGCTCGCGGAATCCCTCATCGTGGTAACCGGCTTGCCGCGCTCCGGTACTTCCATGTTGATGCAAATGCTGGCGGCGGGCGGCTTGCGCGTCCTCTCGGACGGATTGCGTGAAGCAGATGCGGACAACCCGCGCGGCTATCTCGAATTCGAGCCGGTGAAGAGTCTGCTGAGAGATTCGAAGTGGCTGTTCGAGGGACGCGGAAAAGCCGTCAAGATCGTCGCGCCGCTGCTGGCCGCTTTGCCGCCGGGCCTGGCATGCCGCGTGATCCTTGCCGAGCGCGATCTCGATGAGGTGCTCGATTCGCAGGAGCGTATGCTGGTACGCCGCAATCAGACGCTGGCCGCGACGCCGGAACGCCGGCAGATGCTGAAAGACGAATACCGGCGCACCCTGGGCAGCGTGAAAGCGTTGCTGGCACGCCGCCCGGGTACCCAATTGCTGGTGATCGAACACCGCGATGCGATTTCCGCTTCGCTCGTCACCGCCGAAAAAGTCAACCGATTTCTGGGCGGCGGATTTGACGTAGCGAAAATGGCTGCCGCCATCGACCCGGCGCTGCATCGGAATCGCGCCGGTCTTTCTTAGTCTAAGGACGGCTTTTTCAGCCTTTTGCTATGCCGTAACGGGCGGCACCAGCGTCTTCAGAAATTCGTGCGCCACGCGGAAGCCACGCTTGTATTGCTCCGTGAAATTCTGCTCGCTGTACGGCGGATAAAAGAACTCGTCCTCGTTCTCGATGTTCATGGCCCCGCGGTAGCCGACTTCCGCCAGCACCGAGAAAAAGCCCTTCCAATCCATCGAGCCGTAACCGGGCACCCGGAAGCGCCACCAGTTCGCGTTGTTCACCGGCTGGATGCCCGCCCGCCGCACCACATGCCACAGAATCTCGGTGTCCTTCAGATGGACGTCGTAAATCTTGTCCGCAAACTCGCGCGCCGCCTGCACAGGGTCCATGAACTGCCATATCAGGTGCGAGGGATCGAACTGCAGTCCCACGTTCGGACTGTTCCCAAACGCTTTAAATAGCGCCTCCCAACCCACTGGCCCCGTGGCGATGTTGGGTCCCCCGGCGTAAGGCTCCCACAACACGCGGACCTTGTACTTCTCGCACAACGGAAAATATTTGTCCGTGTAAACCCGGACGATTTCGTCCACTTGCGCGCTCAGCGGCTTTCCCTTGATGGTGCCGGACTGCCCGCCGATGTTCGGTATTCCCAGCTTGCCGCACAGCTCAATGCACTTCGCCGCGTATTCGTTCTGCTTGGCGCGCCTGGCAGGATCCGGGTCAATATGGTTCCCATCCACCGCCAGCGAAGAAACGTAGATCCCCGACCGTTGGATCTTCTCTTTCAGCGCCGCAATCGCGGCATCGTCCAGCTTGTCGGGATTCAGCCGCAGTTGCATGCTGGTGAAGCCTTCCTGCTTCACGAACTCCAGGTTGGCATCGGAATAGTCGCACAGCACGCCCAGCTTGGGCTTCCAGTTCTGTGCGCGCGCGCGCTGGGCCTGCGCGGCAGCAGCGGCCGGCAAAGCGGCCAGGATCGAGCGTCGGGTAATGGTCACGACCACGACAATACCATGGGCGCAGGCGCTCCTGCGAAGTACTCCTGCCTGTGGTTGCGCCTAATCCGTCGGCCCCTCCCCGCCGATAAGATACTAGGAAACGTTATGCCCCTAATTCTAGCCCGTCCACAAGCACCCTGGGCGCTGCGCCTGTTGCCGCCCTTCCCGGCGGTCGCCCAGCGCGTACTCGCCCTCGTCAACCAGGAAAATGTTGCGATTAAGGACCTCGGCGATCTGGTCAAAATGGACCCGTCCTTCTCCGCGGAGTTGCTGCGTTTCGCAAACTCCGCCCTATTCGGCGTCCGCCACGAGGTCAAAAGCGTCTCGCAGGCCATCGTTCTGCTGGGCCTCGATCGCGTGAAGACCATGGCGACGCTGGTGGCCGTCAACCGGATGATTCGTTCCTCCGTCCGCGTGGGAGCGCTGCGCAAAGTGTGGATCCACAGCCTGGTCACCGCGCTGATCGCCGAAGAAGCCGCCCGCGTCACCGGACTGGCTGCCGACACCGCCTATACCGCAGGCCTGCTACATAACCTGGGCACCCTAGGCCTGATGTCCGCCTATCCTGAAGAATACTCGCGGATGCTGGAAGTCACTCAGGAATTCGGATTCGATCTGCTGCAGACCGAGTTGGACCTTTTCGATATCGACCACTGCCTCGCCGGATGCTACCTCGCCCAGGACTGGGACTTCCCAGACGAACTGGCGGCTGCGATCGCCGTTCACCACGAAGATCCCGTCCCTCAGGAGATCAGCCTCGACAACGTGGTGAAGGTGAGTTGGCGCCTCAGCGACGCACTAGGGTATGTTGCTTTCCCGCCGGACAAGGCTTGGTCTTATCGCGAGCTGGTCGCGTTCCTCCCCAACGCCACCTCGTTTGCGCACGGCAAGTCGCCTGAAGAGTTCAAGGCCGCCATCGACGCACGCCTCAGCGCCGCCCCAGTTTAAGGCGGTTATCCACACGGACGGGGGCGGGTTTCCACGTCTGAGCAAGCTCGCAGTATCTTTTGCGGGACCTCGCGGAGCTCTGGGTCCGGCCGGTCATATAATTGAGACATGAAGGGCACGCTTACCGTTGCCGCAATTCTTGCCTGCGCGTTGTCCGCCGGCGGCGCCGAGAAAACACGACAAGCCGAACTTGTCAAATTGAACGTCGTGGCGGTGGATGCGAAGGGCCAGCCGGTGACCGGATTGCGCAGCGCGGATTTCCATCTTTTGGAGGATGGCAAGGCCCAGGACATCGCCTTCTTTCGTTTTACGGGAGGCTGGGCGCCCCAAGCCAAACCAGCTCACGGCGAGTATTCCAACCGCGCCGGCGCCGCGTGGCATGCGACGGTGGTGCTGATGGACCTGCTCACCGAGCGGATCATGAGCGATGCGATGGTGGGCCGCGAAGTCGCCGACTCTTTAAAGAATCTCGAATCGAGCGAGGGTCTGTACTTATACATTCTGACGCAGCGCGGCGAACTCTATCCCATCCACCCGTTACCGGGGCCCGACACCGAAGTAACCGAGACAGCCGAACCGTGGACGCGAAATATCAACCCCATGCTCCAGGCAGCGCTGAAAGGCCTGACCGGCTTCAAACCGGTTGACGACCGTGACATCAAGTACCGTTTCGACTTGACCATGAATGCGCTGCGGGATCTGGGCTCGCGGATGTCGATCGTCTCGGGACGCAAGAATCTGGTCTGGATCACGCATGGCATTCCCCTGGTCGGGTTTGCCCTCTCGACGCAATCGCGATTGGATTTTACGAATCCGTTGCGGTGGTTTTGCGAGCAGTTGCAGGAAGCGCAGATCGTGGTGTACACCGTCGACCAGTCCGTGGCCGGCGCGGGAGCGGCCGTGGGAAGCTACAGCGCCGAAAGCCTCGAAGAATATACCGATATCACGGGCGGACGAAGTTACTCGAGCGACGCTGCCGATGGCGCCATCCGGCAGGCGCGGATGGATTCCCGCGCGAATTACGAGATTGCGTATTACTCCCGGCCGCTGAATCCCGATGGGAAACATCACAAAATCCGGGTAACCTGCGCGCGCAAAGAAGTTCGCTTACAGACGGAACACGGGTTCTATGCGGTGGCGCCACCGGTCTCCGCAGCCGATTTCGTTCCCAGCGCATTTCGCTCCCGGGAATTGCCGATCGAGATGGAAGCGGCCGCCCACAGTCCGTTCGACGCTGCCGAAATCGGGCTGCGGGTGAGCCTTTCGCCCGACCCCATCGACAAGCCGCTGATCGAGGTCCACATCGATGCGGCGGACCTGCTGCCGCGGCCCACGCGCGATCCCGATGCCGGGAAAGTCTTCGTCGCGTTCGTGGCCTACGACGAAGGAATGAAACCGGCGGAGCATCCCGTTGTGGTCAGCCTGACGCCGGAGCAGTTCGCGGCCGCCGCGCAAGGCGAGATCTCGCTGAGAGAGGCAATTCCAGTCGCGCAGGGGATACGCAAGGTGCGCGTGATCGTCCTGGATGCCGCACTGGGCGCGGTAGGGTCGGTCACGATTCCCATGCAGCAGGCGTCCCGTTGAGTCGCGACGCTGCCCGCACGAGTGCCCGCGCTACTTCGTGAATACAACCATATACTGGCTGCCTTTGATGTGCTCGCGCTCGGATACCTTGCGGAATCCGTTGTGCTCGATCTCGCGCACCAGGTCGGGCTCGTCCAGCCGGATGTGTTTTACGGCGTCCTGCCCCGGGATGGCATTTGGGCGCTTGTAATACTCAACCACCACCAGCCGGCCGCCGTCGCGCAAGGCCCGCGCGAAGGCCGCCAGCATTTTCTCCGGGTAGTCGTAGTGGTGGTAGGAATCGAGCGCCAGAATCAGGTCCACGGCGCCAGCAGGCAGCCGGGGATCGGTCTCGGTGCCCTTGACGAACGCCACGTTGACGAGCTTCCGGTCCGCAGCGCGTTGTTTGGCGGCGTTCAGAAAATCGTCGAAGATATCTTCCGCCAACACATGCCCGGACGGCCCCACGGCGCGGCTCAGATACGGCAGCATGTAACCGACGCCCGTGCCGACGTCCGCCACGGTCATGCCAGGCTTCAGATCCATCCGATCGACCAATTCCTGCGGCCTCTCGGTGGCATCGCGTGCCGCGCTGCCCAGGTTTGCCGCGATCGCCTGGCGGCCTTCTTCGGTCTGGTACCGCTGGTTGGCGTCGGTGGCCACCTGGGCCCACAGCATTGGGCAGCAGGGGCAGCAGGCGGCCAGCAGAATGGCGCGATGTATTCTCATAATGCAGTCTCCATGGGCAGCGCCAGCGGCGGCTCCAACAAAAAGTCGAGCTGCGCCATCTGCGCCACTGCCTCGCGTATGGCGTGCTCGTACGTCGGTTCAACGGTAATCACGAACGGCAGGTCGCGTTTGGTTCCCGTGGGCAATTGCAGGACGGCCTCCAGGCTGATGTTCTTGGCCGCCAGGATTCCCGAAAGCCCCGCCAGGATGCCCGGCCGGTCCTTCACCCGGAAACGCAGGTAATAGCCGCGCGTTTGCAACACCACCGACACGGGGCGATACTCGCCCAGCCTCTCGTGCGCGAAGGGCGAAACGCGCTCCGGGCTGCCGCTGCGGATTTCGCGCGCTACCCGCATCAGGTCGCTCACCACCGCCACGCCGGTGGGCAGCGCTCCGGCGCCGCGTCCGTAATAGAAGGTATCCTCGCCGTAGGCGCCCTTCACCCAGACCGCGTTATAGGCGCCCTGCACTCCGGCCAGTATGGTGGACCGCGGGATAAGCGCAGGCCGCACCGAAAGAATCAGCCCCTCCGGCGTCTGCCGCGCCGCGCAGATGAGCCGGATGGTGTGGCCAAGCTGATGCGCGTAACGGAAATCGAGCGGCGAGATGCGGCGGATGCCCTCCATGAAAATGTCGGACGGCGTGATTTTCTCGCCGAACGCCAAGGCCGCCAGGATGGCCAGTTTGGAGCGCGCGTCGATGCCATCCAGATCGGCGCTGGGATCCGCTTCGGCATAGCCCAACTGCTGCGCCTCCGCCAGGACCGTCTCCAAAGGCGCGTCGCGCTTTTCAATTTCAGTGAGGATGTAATTGCAGGTACCGTTCAGGATGCCGTAAATAGCCGTGATGCGGTCGCCGGAAATGCCTTCCCGCAACACCGCGTGGATGGGAATGCCACCGGCCACGCTGGCTTCCATGGCCACGTTGATGCCGGCATGAATTGCGCGATCCCAGATCTCCGGTCCGCACGCGGACATCAACTCTTTGTTAGCCGTCACGATCGACTTGCGATTGGCGATGGCTGCGTCCACGATTTCGGCCGCCACGGTGACGCCGCCCACCAGTTCAGCCACGATATCCACGTCGGGATGCGCGACTACTTCGCGCCAGTCCGCCGTGCGGAACACCGGCCCCAACGACTCCGGGATCGACTTGGCCGCCACCGAACGGCAGCAAACGGCCGCCACTTTGAGCCGGAACCCCAGTTTGAGCGCAATCTGATCCGCATTGCCGGCCAGAATGGCGAGTGTGCCGGAGCCGACATTGCCAAGGCCCACGATGCCCACGTTCACTTCCTGCATAAGGGAATTATGGCATGTGTCCGATGTGGCCTGTGCTGTGGCGCACGTTGTCAACAGGGCAATTTGACTTTTTCCGCCGCGTCGTCCATACTAATAATTTCCCCGGTCCCAGTCGCGACCAACTCTAGATCCAGCTTAGCCCTCTGGCCCAACGCTCGATCCACGTTCCCCATCCCCGTTAGAAAGTAAGACGCCCGTCTCAGCGCAAGCTGTTCGACAGTAAGAAAGCAACAACACTTACAGGGAGGATACCGTGCGTTTATCAAGTGTGCTCTATAGGTGTGTCTGCGCGACCGTGTTCTACTGCGTTTGCCGCAGCCCTCTGTACGGACAGAGTCAGTTGGGTAATGCGGCGAGCGTCAGCGGCGAAGTGACCTGGGAAGGCGAAAGGCGGGCCGGTTCGCTTTTCGTCGAGCTGATATCGTCCGGCCGGACGATGGGGCGAGTGTCTGTCGCTCCTGATGGCCGTTTTGACTTAGGTGGCGTGGCGCCTGGCGAGTATGAACTCAGGCTGGCCGACATCTACGGCACCGCCATCCAACGTCAGTTCGTTTCGGTGCATGGCCACGTGGAGCGAGTGGTCTTCAGGTTGGAGCGGGCCGAGGGCGCGCGCCCCGTTTCGGGAACGGTTACGGTCTACAGCTTCTGCACCCGGCGCCCGCCGCGGCCCGCAAGGAACTGCTGCGCTTCGCCAAAGCCGCTCAAAAAGGAGCGCGCGAAGAGTCGATGCGGCACTTGCGCAAGGCGCTCGCCATCTTTCCGGCCTGCGTAGAGGCACGCAACGACCTGGGCGTGTGGTACAGGCGCCAGCGCGCCTACGAGCAAGCCGCCGCGGAGTTTCAGGAGGCGGCGAAGCTGGACCCGTCCGCGGTGCGGCCCATCGCCAATCTGGCGTTGGCATGGATTGCCCTGCGCCGATATGGGGATGCGGAGTCCGCCGCCCGGCGCGCGGTAGCGGCCGGTCCGGGCTTCGCGCCAGCCAGGCGCGCCCTCAGCCTGGCGGTCTGTGGAGTAGCATGCGCATCAAGTTCGCCGATGTGATAATGATTATGACGACGCGATAATTCGGAACCAGTGTCGCGCCCCAGCGGTCCAATAGTCTGTCACCATGCGAATCGGCTGGATGTGGGTAGTATCCGTTTGGCTGGCGGCGACGGGCACGGCCATGGCGCAAGCGCCGGCTGTGGCTCCCGCAGAAGCGCCTTCTCCTTTTGCTGCGATCAGCGGCATCGTTTTGAATGACGCCACGGGCACGCCCCTGCACCGCGTGGCGATTACCCTGTCTACGATGGACGCGACGCCGCTCGAGGCCCTCACCTTCAGCGAATCGAACGGCGCCTTCGGCTTCACCGCCATTCCGCCCGGAAAATACCTTGTATACGCACATCTGGATGGCTTCCAGTCGGCCCGTTTCGGCGCCAGCACATCCAGCCGCCCGCCGGAGGTCCTGAAGCTGGCGGCCGGCGATATCCGCTACGGAATCACGTTCCGGCTGCATCCGCTCGGATCCATCTCCGGCGTGGTGTTCGATGCGGACGGCGATCCGCTCCCCAATGCGCAAGTCGGCCTCCTAAAGTCCACTTGGGAGCGCCTGAAGCCCGCCTACGGTTACCGGAACTCGGCCAGCACGGACGAGCGCGGCCGCTACCGGTTCGCGAATGTTATTCCGGGCCAATATCTGGTAATGGCGACGCAACAATTCATGCCTGCGGTGCTGGTCCAACCCGAAGCCGCGGCCGGGCAGGACGCCTCGCAAAAGATGTACGCGGTACAGTTCTATCCGGATGCCAACCGGCTGTCGTCGGCCGCACCGGTCGAAGTAACCGATGGCGAGGATGTCGAAGACATCGACTTCCATCTGACCGCGTTAGCGGTCGCCGGGCTGCACGGCAAGGTCGCCGTACCTAACGGTGTTCCCAACCCCGTCCCCAACAGTATTCCCGACGAATCCCCGCGAACACCGCGCGAACGAAGGCTTGGGCCGGCGTTTGGGACACCTCCGGGCGCGCCGGCGCAAATCAGAGTGTACCCCCAGGACCTGCCCAACAGCCTCGACCACGGCATGGGCGCCGCCGCATTCCCACCCGGTTACGAGTTTGAGCTCGCCAACCTGATCCCCGGACCCTACGTCATCGAAGCGACCATATCCGCGGAGGGCCGCGACTATCGGGCTATAGAGCGCATCGAACTGCCAGCCGGAGGCCAGGACCTTACACTGCATCCGGATCGCGCCATCGACCTGGCCGGACGCGTCGATCTGGATGGCGGCGGCGAGCGGCCGGCCGGCGGGTTTCGAGTTGCGCTGATACCCGGCGGCTATCCTCCCGGACGCAGCCGGATCGAAACCGAGGTTCACGCGGACGGAACGTTTGTGGTCCCCAACGTGGTTCCGGGGATCTGGGACATTCACGTCAGGCCCGTGCCGCCGGGCGGTTATGTAAAGGCCATGCGCCTGGGCGAACAGGATGTCCTGACCGAAGACATGACCATTGAGCCAGGTACGCGCGAACAGTTGCGTATCGTGGTGGGCACGCGCGGCGCGGTGGTGACCGGTACCGTTATGGTGCCCTCCGGCCTGGCTAGGTCGGGGCGCGCCAGGGTGCTGCTCGCGCCTTGTGGCCGATATGTGCATGTTTTGAGCTTCTACAAACTGGCCCCTTCGGACGATTATGGACGCTTCGAGATCAAGGGCGTAACCCCCGGCCAATATAAGCTCTACGCCTTCGAAGAGTTGGATCCGGCGGCGTACGAAGACCCCAATTTCCTGCCGCCCTTCGCCTCCCTGAGCGAAGCTTTCGACGTGGCGGAGGGCGCACGGGTCGACCGGCAAACGCAGCTCATCCCGGCGGGCTCTCCGGCCGTCGCGAGGAACTGACCAAACATGCAACGCATATTCTGCCTCTGCCTATGGGCCTGTATCGCAATGGCCCAAACCCGGCGATTGCCGCCGCCAGCCGCCAACCCGGTGGGCACAGGCGCCATCGAAGGAATCGTTTCCGACGCGGCCAGCCATACGCCGCTCAAGAAGGCCCGGGTGACCCTGAGCGGCGCCGTGGCGCTGAATGCCGTGACAGGCGATGACGGGCGCTTTGCGTTCCGCGCGGTGGTGGCGGGAAGCTATTGGCTGCAGGCGTCGAAAGCGGGATATAACCTGCCGCAGCAGGCCATCTTCGCGGCCGAGGCGAACACCGCGATCATGCTCGGCGATGGCGAAGAGAGGAAGGGCGTCGAGATTGCGCTGGTCCCCGGCGGCGCGATCAGCGGGCACGTGGTCGACGAGGAGGACGTTCCTGTTCGCGGCTGCAACGTTACTGCCGTGCAACCCGGATACGAGCAAGAAAGGCGCAACCTGAGGAACGTGGGTGTGGCCGGATCGGCGTCCACGAACGAGAAGGGCGAGTATCGGATTAGCAACCTGGCGCCAAGCCGCTATTATGTGTTTGCCCACTGCCGGGTGGCACTGCCCGCGGCGCATCCGCTGCTGGTGCGCGACGATCCACGCACGCCGCACGAAGCCTATTTGCCGCGGTTCCACGGAGGTGGACTGGATCCCGCCACCGCGACCCGGCTGACGGTGGCTGCCGGCGGTACCGTGGAGAGCGTCGATTTCCGGTTGACCCGCGTACCGGCATTTACTTTGCGCGGCAGCATTGCTGGAGGCGACAGCCAGACGCCCGGCGGGATCAACGTAGTGCTGATCCCCGCGAACCGCCTGCTGCGGGGCTTGATGGACGAGAACGCCGCGCCGAATCCCCAAACCCACAAGTTTCAAATCCAGGCGGTGATCCCCGGATCGTATCTCCTGTACGCTTTCAGCATGCACGAGGGCCGTACATTTGCCGCGCAACGAACGCTGGAAGTCCGCGCCGCGCCGCCCGATCCGGTGGAGATTTCGCTTCAGGGCGGCGCCGAGATCAAGGGCAGCGTGGTATTCGATTCCGACGATCACCCGCCGCTTGAGAATGGACAGGTCTCGCTGGCGCCGGTCGACGGACCGTTCTTCTTGCCGCAGGCGCAGGCCCAGATGGATAAGGACGGCGCATTTACGTTGACGGGCGTTCTGCCTGGCCGCTGGCGCTTGACGGTGAGCGCGCCCGGCTTCGTGAAATCGGCATCTTTAGGCGACCAACCCGTGCCGCCGGCGGGTTTTCAGATTGCGGAGGGCGCCGCCGGGCCGTTGCGTATCGTGCTGGGAAGCAAACTGGCGGCCGTGCATCTGGAGGTGGCTGGAGCGGCCGCCGGCGGGCAGCTTTCCGCAGTCATTTATCCGGAAGATTCCGAGCGCCTGGGCGTAGGTCTGGAGCGTGCCGCCACCGCCATGGGCACCGGCCACATCGAGTTTGGAGAGCTGGCGCCCGGCCGCTACCGCGTATTTGCCATCGACAGCCCAAACCCATGGCCCATCCTGCAAAGGCCGGACTGGTTGAAGGCGCTCGAAGGCAGTAGCGCGGCCGTGGATGTTCCCGAGGGCGGGAGCGTGAATACCACGGTGGAGACCATCTCGCGCGAGGAACTGATGCGAGCTTTGGCCGAGAACTAAGGGGTGGCAGGCGCGGACACCCCCTTTGCGCTTCGTAATTATAGTTAGGCGCCTGAGCCTGCCCGCTTCCCGATGCCTTCCCCAAGGAAGCCAACCAGTTCGCGGTTCACTTCCTCGGCATGCGTCCAGGTGACGCAGTGCGGGCCATCTTTAATCACCGATAAGCGCGCCCCCTTGATCAGTTTGGCGGTGCGCTGTCCGGAGGCGCCGATAGGCAGAATCCGGTCGGCATCGCCGTGAATGACCAGGGTGGGCACGTCCACATGGGTCAGGTCATTGCGGAAGTCCTCATGCCATGTCGGAATGCAAGCCAGACTAGCCGTAGCGGAGGCCCCCACAGCCACGTTCCAGCTGGCCTGGACGGCCTGTTCGCTGAGGCGCTTGCCCAGCAGCAGATCCGTGTTGTAGAAATCCTTGAAGAACCCGGTGAAGAACGCGTAGCGGTCCGCGGCGGCGGCCTTCTCCGTCCCCTCGAAAACGGTGGCGTCGAGGCCCTCCGGGTTGTCAGGCGTCTTCAGCAGGAAGGGTGGCACCGACGAGATGAACACGGCCTTGCGCACGCCCTTCGATCCGTATTTCCCGATGTAGCGCGCCACTTCGCCGCCGCCCATAGAGAAACCCGCCAGCGCGAAGTCGGCCAATTCGAGGTGTAGCACGAGTTTACGCAGGTCATCGGCGAAGGCGCCGTAGTTGTAACCGGTGGCCGGCTGGCTGGACTTGCCGAATCCTCTGCGATCATAGGTAATTACACGGTGGCCCTCGGCCAGCAGCACGGCAGTCTGCCTCTCCCAGGAAGCGCCGCTCAGCGGATATCCGTGGATGAGGACAACCGGCTTACCCGCGCCGTGGTCCTCATAGTAAAGATCGATGTTGCCGGAATTTTCCTTTCCGACGGTAACGTAAGGCATCGTATTCTCCTTTTGCACAGGTGTGTGCAGTCAAACATTGACGATGTTGGTTAGATGCCTCCTGGCGGGTGGGGTCTCCGACGCTATGTCCGATTTCGCACAAAGCGCGCTCTGCTCAAGATCAAGCCAGGCAAGCAGATCGGGCTCCGAAAGTTGAAGCCCCCTGCCGATTATTGCAAGCTGGTCGCTTTGTTCAGCAGCGCCGGCCAGTTGACGATCACCGTCAGCGGCTGCGCAGCATGTCCCGCGGTTTCGAGCACCAGGAAGCGCTGCCCATCGCGGGCCACGTCATAGGGGCTGACGTCGGTGTCAATCACCAGCAACGGAAACAACGCGTGTGGCGCGGAGGGTTGCAAGGAACCGGCTCCCAGGTTTAGGCTGACCGACATGAGCATGGAATCCGGCGATATGTAGAACAACTCACGCCCACCGGCGCCCCATACCGGCATCACGCCTCCGCCCGTTGAAATTCGCACCTGTCCGTGCGCCTCGGGAAATGTGTCGATGTAGATCTCGTAACGACCGGATTCCTCGGACTGAAAGGCCACCCAGCGTGTATCGGGAGAAAATCGGCCCATGTCTTCGTTGAATGTGGTCCACCGGTAACGTCTCGGCCTCGCGTCGCCTGGCGCCGCGGGCAAAATCCACAGGGACCGGTGATTGCCTGGAACGGTTTCTTCGTCGTACAGGATGAAGCGTCCGTCGCGGGACCAGTCGATGGGGAATTGAGCGTTCGGCGATCGAGTGAAACGTTCTTCCTCGCTGGCTCCGCTGGCGTTCCTGCGAAATAGGTTGAGCGGGGCATCGGAAGCGAATAGCACCGTTCGGCTGTCGGGGGACCAAACGGGGGTAACGTTAAGGCCCGGCCTCGAAGTGAACCGGCTCGGAACGCCGCGGTCTACGTCCAGCATCCACAGATCGGTGCCAACGGGATTGCCGCGAGCGACCACTATCCGTCGTCCGTCCGGAGACAGACGGAAGAAAGCGCTGAACGCCGGTTCACCCACGGTGCCGCGCGGCTTGCCCGTACGATCGACCCACCTGAGTTGGCGCGCGGGACTATTGGAGTTATACAGCAAGATCCCCGTGCCCGACACCGAGACTTGCATCTGACCAGGTGTCCCAATCCTCGCCACCGGATCGGCCACCGGATGAGGTACTCCGGAGAGCTTCAACGCGACCGCGTCAAAGTCCTGCGCCACCAGTGTTCCGCCGCGCAGCCACAGTAGATATCCTTTCCGATTGTTGTGGGACCCATCGGCCGCAGGTGCGTACAATGCGTTGGTGTCCGTGGCCAACAGCTGTACCGCCGCACGAGGTTTGGCGAGCGATGCCGCATAAACGCCGCTATTCTCGCGCTTGGTGCTCCGGACAAAGTACAGAAAACGGCCGCCCGGAAGTACCTGCGGCCAGTAGTGGAAGACCTCCCCGCGAGAAGCATCGAGCGTGGTGAGAGAAGAGGGCTGTCCTCCGGAAGCGGCGACCTGGAACAGGCCGGAATTCCAGCCTCCCAGCAGAATCCGGCCACTGTCGTTCCAGGAGCCGCCGCGGGCTTGGCCGATATCGCAAATCGTCTGCGGCGCGCCGCCCGCCAGATAGACGCGCTGCAACTTGCCGTGCGCGAAGAATGCGACGGACTTGCTGTCCGGGGACCAGAATGGCGACCCGGCGTCCTCCGTTCCGGCTAGCGCCCGCGCGGTGGCGCCGTCCAGCGGCCGGACCCAAAGAACGGCCTTTCCGAGGTCCGTCGCGATATAGGCCGCAGTCTTACCGTCCGGCGACAAAGAGATGCCGGCAGCCTGTGTTCCAAACGTAAACTCGGAGCCTTCGGGCGGATCGATCTGGAGACGCAAGACGCGTTCGTCGGTGACCGTTTGCCAGACACGCGACGCCTCCCAAATGCCTAGCGCGACCAGCGGCAGCGTCACCGCAGCCGCGATCCACCAGCGCCGGCCCGGCTTGGACCGAAGGAGAGGAAGTTCCCCGTTGGCCCGTGGCGGAAGAGGAATGCCTAAGCTGCCTGCTTCGGAGGAGATTGGCAGGGGCTGCCGCCCCATGGCTCCTATGAATCGGTATCCTCGGCCAGGCACGGTTTCGATGTATCGTGGACTCTCGGCGGAATCGCCCAAAGCGCGTCGCAGCTTATTCACCGCTGCGTGGAGACCGTGCTCGAAATCGACGAATGTCCCTTCCTTCCAGATCTGCTGGCACAGTTGCTCGTTTGTAACCACATCGCCGGGGTGCGTCAGCAGGGTCAGCAAAACCTGAAACGGCTGGCCGGACAGACGGATACGTATGCCGCCTTTGAGCAGTTGCCCCGCTGGAACATTCACTTCAAAGGGTCCGAAGGCCAGCCGGGTGGGGGTTTGGTGCTGGAACGCCATAGAGGTTCGCCGACGGGCAGCCCACAGTTTATCACGAGGGCCGAAAGAGGTTGATGAGGCGGCCGGACAACTGCCCCATATTCAATAATTTGCCCGATGAGGCCGTTTTGAGTCACAAATGACCCGGCAGGCATGGATCTGCGAACGATCTCATGCCTAAATCCGAACAAGCCCTGGGAGGGGCAACCAGTAATGAGATCGATGCTGACTTTGAATTCCGCAAAACTTCAGAACGGGTGGGGCACGATGGGAGCATCCCTAGGCTTGGTCGTAATCGTGGCGATGCTGCTCAGCCCC
>DATKFU010000198.1:0-10201 GCA_035511215.1 Bryobacteraceae bacterium
CTAGCAGTGTTGCTCTCGAGAGGAGAGGCGCTATGCCGCGTGCAGTGAAATTCGATAACTATGGCGGGCTCGAAGTTCTGCAATTGGTGGAGGTCGACCGTCCAACCCCGGGGCCTGGGAAGGTGCTTGTCCGGGTTAAGGCCGCGGGCATTAATCCGGGCGAGGCCTCTATCCGGAAAGGATTGTTTGCCGACCGCTGGCCTTCCACATTTCCTTCAGGCCAGGGCAGTGATCTTGCCGGCATCGTGGAAGAGGTCGGCCCAGGGGTGACCAATGTTGCGGCGGGTGATGAGGTCATTGGATTCACCAATGACAGATCAAGCCAAGCCGACTTCGTGGTCGTCGAGTCCGGCAACCTCGTCCCGCGTCCCGCAAACGTGTCGTGGGAGCAAGTTGGCGCCCTGTTCGTGGCCGGCGCCACGGCTTACGCGGCGGTGCGGAGCGTCAATCTGAACGCGGCCGACACAGTCGTTGTTTCCGGCGCCGCGGGTGGGGTAGGCTCCATCGCAGTGCAGTTGGCAAGGAATGCCGGGGCCAAGGTGATCGGCTTGTCCAGCGACGCGAATCACAAGTGGCTCGCCGATCACGGCATAATTCCTGTGACCTATGGGGATGGGGTTGAAGATCGGATCCGCGATGCATCCGGGGGGAAAGTCGATGCCTTCATTGATACATTTGGCGGCGGGTACGTCGAACTTGCGCTTAAGTTGGGCGTCGCCCCGAATCGTATCGACACGATCATCGACTTCGCCGCCGCGGCTAAGTATGGCGTGAAGACGGAAGGGAACCATGAAGCCGCGACTGCAGACGTGCTCGCTCAACTTGCCGGGCTGCTGGCCGCCGGCCGCCTTGAGGTCCCGATCGCTAAGGTCTATCCTCTGGCCGAGGTGCGCGATGCCTATCGAGAACTCGAGCAGCGTCATACACGTGGCAAGATCGTTCTTGAACCCTAATACATGGTTCGTCAGAAGAAATCATGGGGTCGATTCCGGCTCCGGCAATATGCCAAGTGAGTGATAGAGTGCGAGTTCGAAGCAGCGGAAGGTGGCCATTCGTGCGCTTTGTCAACTACCGTTAACTCGTTTATTCTAAACCGCATTAACCTCAAACGGGTAATATCCTAGCCATGAGCACCTTACTTCGTACTGACGGAGACAAGCAAGCAGAAACGGACGGCCATCCGCGCCGGTAGTGCAAGCCGTATTCGTCGTACCCTAGTGAGCTGGAGGGCCGAGCCGCGCGGACCGCTCGGCCAGCGTGGTCTCCGACCGCCCGTCAGCGCCGGAACCAGATATTCCGAGCGTTGAACTATACGCAGCCCATGGAGCCGGCCATTGACCGGCAAACGTTCTGGACCTTCGCCCTTGACTGCCAAACGGAAACGGTGGTCTACTGGTTGCTCGCAGGATTGAAGCGTATCTGAGCGCCTGACCCGATCGGGTGTTTGCAATTGCGGAGTAACATGTCCCCCTCGTCTTCCGAGTCCGATCGCTTTAGCGCCATCCACGTCCGGGGCGCCCGCGAGAACAACCTCCAGAACATTTCCGTCGACATTCCTCGACGGAGAATCACCGTTTTCACGGGCGTCTCGGGTTCGGGGAAATCGTCACTGGTGTTCGACACGATCGCCGCGGAATCCCAGCGTCTGCTCAATGACACGTTCCCGACGTTCGTGCAGAATTTTCTGCCACGGTATGGTCAGCCTGACGTCGACATTCTAGCGAATCTCTCGACGGCAATCATCGTCGATCAGCAACGCATGGGCGGGAATCCGCGCTCGACATTGGGAACGGCGACCGACATCTACACGTTGCTGCGCGTCTTGTTTGCTCGTCTTGGAAAGCCCATGGTTGCGCACGCCCTGGCGCTTTCATTCAACGATCCGATGGGCATGTGTCCCGAGTGCGAGGGACTCGGGCGCGGTTCGCGGATCGATATCGATCGACTGGTGGATAAGAGCAAGTCGCTTGCAGACGGCCCAGTCCGTTTTCCCACGTTCAACGTGGGTGGTTACAATCTGCACACCTTCGTCAAGTCGGGATTCTTCGACGTCAAAAAGCCACTCAAAAAGTATTCGAAAGAGGAGTGGCACGACTTTCTTTACCGCGACGACACGAAGGTCAAAGTCAACAAGCAAGGGCAAAAATTCAGCTCGGGTTATGACGGCCTGATTCCGAAATTCAAGCGCCTCTACCTGAGCAAAGACGCGGAGAAGATGCCGGCGCATCTTCGTGAGCCGTTTGAGAAGGTTGTGACGCAGGGATCGTGCAGCGCGTGCGGCGGAACGCGTTTGTCGGAGGTCGCGCGCGCCTGCCGCGTCAACGGAAACAACATCGCAGAATGCTCGGCAATGCAGGTGAGCGCACTCGCTGAGTTCATTCAATCGGTTCGCGCGCCGAATGTCGCTCCGCTGGTGGCTCGTCTGGCGGAAAGGCTCGATCATCTCATCGAGATCGGACTTGGTTATCTCAGTTTGAGCCGTGAGACTGCGACACTCTCCGGTGGAGAATCGCAACGGGTCAAGATGGTGCGCCATCTGTCGTCGAGCCTGACGGAGGCGCTCTACATCTTCGATGAGCCGACCATCGGTTTGCACCCGCACGACATCCAAAGACTCAACAATACACTGACCAAGCTTCGCGATGCCGGAAACACGGTTCTCGTCGTAGAACACGAACCTGAAGTGATGGCGATCGCGGATCGCATCGTCGATATGGGGCCAGGCGCCGGAAGGGCCGGTGGAACAGTTGTTTTCGAAGGTCCGTTCAAAGAGCTGAAAAAGAGCGACACGCTGACGGGAAAACATCTTTCCAGGCATCAGGCGCTGAAACAGAAACCGCGAACCGGACAAGGAGATCTTCTCGTCGAGAACGCGACACTCAACAATCTGCGCAACATCAGGGTGAAGATTCCCAAGGGCGTTCTTACCGTCGTCACGGGCGTCGCGGGCAGCGGGAAGAGCTCGCTGATTCAGGGCTGTCTTCCCAAGTATTATCCGGATGCCGTCTCCGTCGATCAATCGCTGGCGGCGGGATCGCGACGATCAAACCTGGCCACGTACTCAGGAATGGCGGACGCAATTCGGAAAGCGTTTGCGACGGCCAACAAGGTTGAGCCAGCACTCTTCAGCGCGAACTCCAAGGGAGCATGCCGCGCATGCGAAGGTTTGGGTGTTATCTACACGGATTTACAGCACCTCGATCCCGTCGCGGTTCGCTGTGAAACCTGTGAAGGCCGCTGCTTCACCGACGAGGTTCTCGCGTTGAAGCTGCGCGGGAAGGACATCAACGAAGTGTTGAACCTCTCCGTCGTGGACGCGTTGTCCTACTTCACAGAGAAGCCGATTCTCGCGACGCTGAAGGCTTTGAAGGACGTGGGACTCGGTTACATCGCGCTCGGGCAAAGACTCAACACGCTGTCGGGCGGCGAGCGTCAACGCTTGAAACTGGCGAGTGAGCTTCAGAAGCCTTCGCAAATCGTAGTTCTCGACGAGCCGACGACCGGTCTACACATGGCCGACGTAGCGAACCTGCTCGCCCTCCTCGACGCGATGGTCGACAATGGAACCACTTTAGTCGTGATTGAGCACAACCTGGACGTCGTCGCGCGCGCCGATTGGATCATCGACATGGGGCCCGGCGCGGGCGCCGAAGGTGGCACGGTTGTGTTTGAGGGAGCACCCCGCGAGCTGCTGAAGGCGAGCAAGTCGCTGACGGCGAAACACCTCGCTGCGCGATTGGCATGAACCGCACGCCGCTGTGTGGCAGCAATAAAGGATTCCCAAACCGCCGGCTCATCTCATCGCTGCGGCCAGTTTTGCGCTCGGAGTGCTATCCGCCTGCAGATCGCCCAGAGCGTATTGTATGCCGGCCAGGAAGTGTCCGAGCAGAAGCGCGTTCCAGAAGACGGGCGCGCCATGCCCCAGCGAGCTGTAGAACACGCGGCCCTCGCCATACGCGCGAATCCACGTTACGGGAAAATCCTTGTCAGCCATGCGCACCGGTAGGATGCGGTGCTTTGGGTAGAAGCCGGTCTTCTCCACATCGATTCTGAGGAGCACGTGGAGATGGTCGCGCAGGGTCGGCTCCTGAAACTGGAAGGCCTGGTCGGCAATCTGGAATTCTTCGCCGTGAAACACAGCATTCAGCGGGCTTCTCGGGTCGTCCACCTTCACCGTCATGGTCTCCCCGTCCCAGGGATGTCCGCCGTTTTCGGTGGCGCCCAACATCTGGCCGAACGACGGCCACTGGTCGTACTTGGGATACTGCACGAAGGTCGCGATGGCATCGTGAATCCCCACGAATCCCTTGCCGCCCGCGACGAAGGCGAGTAGCGATTTCTTCAACTCCGGGTCTTCAAATAACACGCCTCCCGTATTCAGAAAGCAGAGGGCGTCGAACTGTTTGATGGTGTCCGAGCGAAACATCTCGACATCGTCGCTGAACACTGCCTCGTAGGCGCCGGTACGCTTGCCCATCTCTAAGATGGCGTAGTTGGCGGCCGGATTGGTGGCGTAGGAACTGCCGCGCCACGGATGGCCGTCGCGCATCACCAGGTTACTGACCAGCAAGCGGCGAGGCCTTCCCGGCTTGGCCACCGCCTTCGCTGGAACGGCGTCGTCCACTTTCCGTTTCTGCTCGGGGGGCAGCGCCTGGCCGTAGAGGAGCTTGAAACCAAGCGCACACGCCACCAGCAAATTGCGCGTCATTGGGCTGCGTCTCATTGTGGCTTGCTCCGCCCAGAAGTATACACCCGAATCGGCCCCGTGACATGACAAAGTCATCGATGGCGGACCTGGCCGACGATCTAGCGCACAGTTTAGGCGAGATGGTTGTCGACCAGACCGGCATTCATGGGGTTTACGATTTCGAACTTCGATTCACCGCCGACGATCTGAACTCCAATGCAGCCGATGCGGACAGTATCCCGTCGCTGTTCACCGCGCTCAAGGAGACCCTTGGCCTGCGCTTGCAACAGGAAAAGGCTCCGGTCGATATCATCGTGTAGCCAGTTGGACTCCAAATCGCGGGTCCGGGGAGGGTTGGTCTTTGTAAGTCTTTGAGGAGTTTGGTCGGGCCGCCGAGATTTGAACTCGGGACCTCTTGCACCCCAAGCAAGCGCGCTAGCCAGGCTGCGCCACGGCCCGAATCTCCTATTGTACGCCAAACCGCGCCGCGAAGTGCTCGGGCATACCACGCGCTATAATTGCACCAGAATGGATGTCTACGAGGAGATCCTCCGCCTCCGCAAACTCGGCCAGAAGTGCGCCATCGCCACCATCGTCCAGGTGCGCGGATCCATTCCCAGTTACGAGAGCGCCAAGCTGCTGGTGCGGGAAGACGGCTCCATGATCGGCACTATCGGCGGCGGATGCGTGGAAGCCGAGGTGTGGAACGCGGCGCGCGAGGTGATCGAGAAGGAGCAGCCCCGCCATCTCAGCTTCAATCTCGGCCAGGACGCGGCCTACGACAACGGGCTCATTTGCGGCGGCCAGTTGGATGTGTTTGTCGAGCCGGTTTTGCCGGTGCCGGGCGCTTTCATCTTCGGCGCCGGCCACATCTCGAAAAGCATTTCCAAAGTGGCTACGCTGGCCGGATTCTCCACCACCATCGTCGATAACCGCGAAAACTTCGCCAACCGCGAGCGGTTTCCCGAAGCCGGCGAAATCTACGCGCAGGAATACGAAGAAGTCTTCGCCAGCCTGCCCGTCAACGAAACCAGCTACGTGGTCATCGTCACGCGCGGCCACCGCGACGATATGCGCGTGCTGCGCTGGGCCGTCTCGACCAGCGCGCGGTACATCGCCATGATCGGCAGCAAGCGCAAGGTGATCAATGTAGTCCAGGAACTGGAGAAGGAAGGCATCTCCCAGGAGAGCTTCGCGCGCGTGTTCGCGCCTATGGGACTGGAAATCGGCGCGGTCTCGCCCGAAGAAATCGCCGTGTCGGTGGTGGCCGAGATGATCGCGGTGCGGCGCAACGCGGACTCGGGCTGGCGGGCGCTCTCGAAGTCGGTGTTCTCCGACGAGGCCCTGCGGGCGCTGTTGCTGAAGTGACCTGCGGACTCATCCTGGCGGCCGGCGAGTCGCGCCGCATGGGCTCGCCGAAGGCGCTGCTGGAGTTTCAAGGGGAGACTTTTCTGGACCGCCTGATTGGCCTGTTTGCGCGGCGTTGCTCGCCCGTGATTGCAGTCCTGGGCGCCCGGAAGGAGTTTGTCCGCGCCGGATTGCGCCGTGCCGGCGAGGCGATCGTCGTGCAGAATCCGGATTTCGCTCTCGGCCAGCTTACGTCGATGCAATGCGGTCTGCGCGCCGTGCCGGCCGGCGCGGAAGGCGTTTTGTTCTCCCTGGTGGATCACCCTGGTGTGACGCCCGCGGTCATTGACTCGCTACTGAACTCAAGCGCGCCGGCCCCGCTGCGCATCCCGCGATTCGACGGCCGGCGCGGCCATCCCATCTGGTTTTCAAAATCCCTGATCGCGGAGTTCCTGGCTCTGCCGGCCGGCGCATCGGCGAAGGAAGTGGTAACGCGCCACGCGAGCGGGATCGCCTACATCGACGTGGACGATCCCGGCATCCTGGCGGACGTGGACGACCCGGCGGCTTACGCGAAGCTGCTGGCCGGGAGCCCCGCATGAAGCGCACCGCCAAGCGCGCGGCGAAGTGGCTGAGCATCGCCGTGGCCTTCCTGTTGGCGGCAGGTATCGCGGCGCCTTACTTGAGCGGCAACCGGTTCGCGCCGCGCATCCGAGCGGCGCTCGAAAGCGCGCTGGCCCGCAAGGTCGAGTTGGGCGCCATCCACTTCAGCCTGTTCGCCGGGCCCGGTTTCTCGATCGACAACGTGGTGATCCACGAGAACCCCGCCATCGGCATCGAGCCGATCGCCCACGTGGGTTCGCTCGAAGCCGTGCCGCGGATCGCCTCCATTTTCAGCGGACACCTGGAATTCGCATCCATCCGGCTGGACGATGCCAGTATCAACGTGGCCAAGACGGGCGGACCTTCCGAGCCGGGCCGCTGGAACTTCGAGCCGCTGCTGAACCGGTCCGTGATCCGCGCCATTCCGGAAGTGCATGTGCGCTCGGGACGCATCAATTTCAAGTTCGGAGACACCAAGTCCGTCTTCTATCTCACCAACACGGACCTGGATATAACGCCGCCATCCCGGGGCTCGGCGGCATGGAACGTGGAGTTCACCGGCGAACCGGCACGCACCGACAAGCCGGCGCACGGGTTCGGCGAGTTCATCGCGCGCGGGCGCTGGACCCAGACCGGGGCGGGCCGTCTGGATCTGGATGTGCGTCTGGAGAAAAGCGAAATCAGCGAGATCGTGGCGCTGGTGCACGGCTTCGACGCCGGGGTGCATGGCACCGTTGCCGGACGGATGCATTTCGCGGGGCCGCTGGACGACATCCGCATCTCCGGCAACATGAACGTGGAAGGCGTCCACCGCTGGGACCGCATGCCGCCGTATGGCCAGAGCTGGCCGTTGCGCCTGGCGGGGCGGCTGAACGTGCCGGCCCAGATCGTGGAAATGGAATCCAGCACGGCGGGCGGCGAAACGCTGCCGTTGGCGGTCCGCTTTCGTTGTTCCGATTATCTGAGCCAGCCGCGTTGGGGCGCGGCCCTCAATTGGAACCGGTTTCCAGCCGGCCCGGTCCTGGATCTGGCCCGGCACATGGGCGCGGATCTGCCGCCCAAGCTCAACATGACCGGATCGCTCGATGGCGTGCTGGGCTACTCGGAGCAGGGCAGCCTGCAAGGCGAACTGAGCTTCCACGATGCCTCCGTTGCCATGCCGGACTCTCCGCCCATCCGCTCCGGGCAGGCGCGCTTGATTTTCGACCGCGGCCACGCCCGGCTGGCGCCCGCGCTGGTGCGCACCGCGCAGGATGAAACGGCCCAACTGGAAGCCGACTACGACTGGAAACAGCAATCGCTCGATCTGACGATTTCGACCGATTCCATGCGCGTCGAATCGCTGCGCGCGCAAGCCGCACTGGCCGCCATTCCGTGGCTGGAGCAGGTGCCGAGCGGGACTTGGAAGGGCCAGCTCCGCTACCAGATCGCGGCACTGGCAGCGGCCGGGCCGGCCATTAAGACCGGCTGGACGGGCGCCATCGATTTGCAGAACGCACAGTTTCCATTACCCGGACTCGCCGAGCCGGTGGCGGTCGAGTCTGCCAGCGTGCATATCGATGGGGCGCGGGTGGCGCTCGACCACATCCAGGCGCAGGCCGGCAAGATCGCCCTGGAGGGCGACTACCGCTATGAGCCGCAAATGGCGCGGCCGCATCGCTTGCACATAAAGATTCCAGAGGCCGATGCGGAGGAACTGGAACAATTGCTGATGCCCACCCTGCGCCACAGCAGCGGATTGATCGCGCGCGCGCTGAGCCTGGCGCGGACGTCGCTGCCTGAGTGGCTGGCCGGCCGGCACGTGGATGCCACCGTGCAGATCGGCGCACTGCACCTGGGCGACGCGGAGGTGAGCGCTCTCGAAACGCATCTGCTTTGGGACGCGGCGAAAGCGGAGTTCACAGATATCCGCGCCACGCTGGATGGCGGCCGCGTCACTGGGGTGCTGGCTGTCGGCCTGCGCGGCAACCGCCCTATATACCTGTTACAGGCGCACGCCAAAGGCGTCGAATGGAAATCCGGCAAGGTGGATGCGGACGCCGTATTGGAGTCGAGCGGCACGGGGCTGGAATTATTGGCCCGTCTGCACTCCAGCGGCGCCTTCGTGGCGCGCGGGCTGGAGATGGAGGCGCTGCCCGACCTCGAAACCGTTTCCGGAACATACGACCTGGTTTGGGCACAACTGGCGCCGATTATGCGCTTCACCGACCTGCAACTGGTATCGGGCGACGAGACCTATACCGGGCAAGGCGGCACACAGCCGGATGGCCGGCTGCTCTTTCAACTCACCAGCGGCAGCAAGGAGATGCACATGAGCGGCACGCTGGCGCAGTTGCGTGTGGATCAACCGGAAGTGCGGTAAGTAGGAAGATCTTTAGCCTGGCATGCTGGTGTTCTTCTCCATCCGCAGCAGCTTGCGCTTGGGCTCCTCACCCCAGCGATACCCGCCGGGGGCGCCATCGGCCCGGACCACCCGATGGCACGGGATAACCACGGCCACCGGATTCGATGCGCAGGCGCGCGCCACGGCCCGCGCGGCCCGCGGCTTGCGGATAGCCTTGGCGATCTCGCCGTACGATTGCGTGCTGCCGTAGGGGATCGATTGCAGGTACTCCCAAACACGCCGCTGGAACGCGGTCGCTTGTATGTCGAGCGGCACGTCCAGCTTATGCAATCGCCCACCGAGGTGCGCGCGCAACTGGCTGGCCCACGGGCTCAGAAACGCGGCATCGCGCTGCAGATCGGCGGCCGGAAATTCCTTGCGCATGGATTCTTCGAGTTTCTTCGCCGATCCGCCAAACTGGATCGCGCACACGCCCTTGCCGGTAGCGCCCACCAGCAGCATGCCGGCGGGCGTATCCAAAATGTCGTAGCGAATGTGGAGGCCCACGCCGCCGCGCCGGTAGGCGTTGGGCGTCATGCCCAACTGTGACGCAGCGCGCTCATAGAGCCGGCTGCTCGACCCGTAACCTGCGTCGTAGAGCGCCGCGGTCACGGAGCGGCCTTCACGCAATCCGCCTTTGAAGGATTCGAGGCGGCAGAAATCGGCGTAAGCGCGCGGTGTGATACCGGTGACCGCTTTGAAAGTGCGCTGCAAGTGGAACGGGCTGAAGTGAAGCTCGCGGCCCAGTCCATCGAGCGTGACCGCTTCCTCCAGGTGCCCCTCCAGGTAACGGCAGATCTTTTCGACCAGTTCGGCGTGGGCGTCGCGGGCGCGCTCGCGTTCGGGTTTGCAGCGCAGGCACGCGCGAAAACCGGCGCGCTCGGCGGAGTCTCGCCGCTGGAAGAAGATCACGTTTTCGCGCCGCGGGCGGCGGGAGGGGCACGATGGGCGGCAGTAGACGCCGGTGGTGATCACGGCGAAGTAGAAGACGCCGTCCATGTGGGTGTCGCGGGTTTCCAGCGCCTCCCAGAAATTCGCTTCCCAGTAGGCCTGTTCGTCTTTGGGGGCCATCGCCAAGCTGCTATTCATTATGGTAGCCATAGTTCCAGCGTACGCGCCGCGGGGCCGGGAAACTATCCGTTCCTTGTGGGCAGAGTGAGATTTCCGCTGGCGAAGGCGGC
>DATKFU010000199.1:0-21114 GCA_035511215.1 Bryobacteraceae bacterium
GGGACCCCGCCGCGGCCGGGCGCGCCGGATGGAGCGCGCTAGCCTGCGGCGTGGCGTTCATGGGGTTGGCGGCCATCGCGTTCCTGGCGATTCCCGAGCCCATCGCGCGTATCTACACCGCCGACCCCGCCGTCATCCGCATGAGCGTCAGGCTGCTCGCCATCGCCGCCGCGTTTCAGTTGTTCGACGGGTGCCAGGTGGTGGCGGCCGGGGCTCTGCGTGGCGCCGGCGACACCCGCACTCCGATGTGGTGCAACCTGCTGTTTTATTGGTTCGTCGGCCTGCCCCTGGGAATCTGGCTATGCTTCCGAGCCGGTTGGGGAGCGGCCGGCTTGTGGACAGGGCTCTGCTGCAGCCTCATTCTGATCGGCTCGGTGCTGCTGGCTGTGTGGCGCCGAACGGTGGCGGAACTACGCCGTAGCGCTGCTGCCATGCGACCTTCAATGCCTGGCCCGCCGTAAGCCATCGGCTCGATTCGACCGCGGCGCGGTGTGTCCGGATCTTGTCGCGCCGGAATACGGAGGGTGTTTAACCGAACTGGGGGGCGCAAGAAAACCGAATTGCTTTCCGGCCACGAAAAGCGGGGCCTGGAGGCCCCGCGCAGACCTGGAGGTCCGCCCCACTGCGGCCGGCATACGGACGCGCACGTCCGGCATAGGAAGCTACAGAGTACAATAAAGTTTCTCCGTGGAAAACTTTGCGCGTACAAACCCCGTTTACTTTACCGCCATCTTGGCGCTGTCGCTATCGCTGTCAGGCTGCGGAAAGCAGCAGGCGCAGGCCGTCGGCGGGATGCCTCCCGTGCCGGTCAGCGTGGCGGTGGCGGCCGAGGAAGCTATGCCGGTCCAGATCCGGGTCATTGGCACAGTGGAACCCTCCTCGACCGTGCAAATCAAATCGCAGGTCGCGGGCGAATTGCTTAGCGTGCATTTCACCGAAGGCCGCGACGTCAATAAAGACGATCTGCTGCTTGAAATCGATCCGCGGCCTTATCGCGACGCGCTGGCGCAGGCTGAAGCTTCCGTCGCCAAAGACCGCGCGCAACTGACCCAGGCGCAAGCCAACCTGGCGCGCGACACCGCGCAAGCCAAAAGCGCGGAGGGCGACGCTTTCCGCTATGAGCAACTCGCCAAGGAAGGCGTGGCTCCCGCCATGCAGGCCACCCAGCAACGCGCGGCCGCCGATGCCGCGCATGAGTCCGTCCACGCCGACCAGGCGGCCATCGAGAGCGCCCGCGCTTCGCTCGAAAGCGACGAGGCCGCCGTGGCGCGCGCCAAACTGGATCTGGGCTATTGCGAGATCCGCTCACCGGTCACGGGCCGCACCGGCAACCTGCTGGTGCACCCCGGCAACCTTATCAAAGTGAACGATGTAGCGTTGGTCGTCATCAACCAGATCGCGCCCATCTTCGTAAGTTTCGGCGTGCCGGAGGAGCAACTCGGCGCGGTCAGGCAGCGCGCACAGGCGAGCCTGGCGGTACAAGCATCCACCGACGCCGAGCCCAACCGCATCGCGCGCGGCGTCCTGAAGGTCATAGACAACACGGTGGACACCAACACCGGCACCATCCGGCTGAAGGCGGTCTTCGACAATACGGATCATATGCTGTGGCCTGGCCAGTTCGTCAACGTGCTGCTCACGCTGGGTACAGAGAGCAACGCGACCGTGGTGCCTTCCGAAGCAGTGCAGGACGGCCAGCGCGGCCAGTTCATCTTTGTGGTGAAGTCGGACCAGACCGTCGAATCCCGGCCTGTCACGGTAACCCGCACGATCGGCCGCAAGGCGGTCATCGCCAAGGGTGTCACGCCAGGGGAAACCGTGGTGACCGACGGCCAATTGCTGCTGTACCCCGGCGCGAAGATACACGCTGTCCCGGCCGGTAAGGTCGACAATTTGGCACTCTAAGAATGGCACTCTAAGAATGGCGCTCTGAGCATGCACATCTCCCGCATCTTTATTGAACGGCCAGTGATGACCGCATTGGTCACGCTCGCGATTCTGATGTTCGGAATCGTAGCCTTCCGGTCGCTGCCGGTAGCCGCCCTGCCGACGGTGGATTACCCGACGATTCAGGTGAACGCCGCGCTGCCTGGCGCCAGCCCGGAGACTATGGCTTCGTCCGTCGCCACGCCGCTGGAGCGCCAGTTCTCGACCATCGCCGGGGTGCAGAGCATGAGCTCGCAGAACACCCAGGGCAGCACGACCGTCAGCGTGCAGTTCACGCTGGCGCGCAACATCGACGCGGCCGCGCAGGATATCCAGGCCGCCATCGCCAAGGCGGAGGGGCTGCTGCCCTCCAACATGCCGCGTCCGCCTTCGTATCAAAAGACAAATCCGGCCGACCAGCCGGTGTTGTATCTGTCGCTGACCTCCGATACGCTGCCGCTCTACACCGTAGACGAATATGCGGAGACGCTGCTCGCGCAGCGTATTTCAATGGCCAGCGGCGTTTCGAGCGTGGAGGTTTATGGCGCGCAGAAGTACGCTGTGCGCGTGCAGGTGAATCCCGACGAACTGGCCGCGCGCGGCGTAGGTTTCGACGAAGTGATGCAGGCCGTCCAGCGCAGTAACGTGAATCTGCCCACCGGCAGGCTGTACGGAGAAAAGCAGGCCTTCACCGTGCAATCGAGCGGCGAATTGACCCGCGCCGCGGCCTACCGGCGCATAATTGTCTCTTACAAGAACGGCGTACCCATTCGCCTGGAGCAACTCGCCAATGTGATCGACGGCGTCGAAAACGATAAAACCGTAGCTTGGTTCAATGGCGTGCGCGGCATGATTCTGGGAATCAAACGCCAACCTGGAACCAACACGGTGGAAGTGGTCGATAACATCAAGGCGCTGTTGCCGCAATTCCGCGCCGAGATCCCGCCTTCGGTGAAGCTGGATATCGCCTTCGACGCCTCGGAGTCGATCCGGGGTTCGATCCACGATGTCGAGTTCACGCTGGTGCTGACCGTGTGCCTGGTGGTGATGGTGATTTTCGTATTCCTGCGCAACCTGAGCGCCACCTTGATTCCGGGCGCGGCGGTGCCGCTATCCATTGTCGGCACGTTCGCCGCCATGTACCTGCTCGGCTACAGCCTGAATAATCTCTCGCTGATGGCCTTGACGCTGTCGGTGGGGTTTGTGGTGGACGATGCCATTGTCATGCTGGAGAACATCGTCCGCTATATGGAAATGGGCAAAGGGCGCATGGAGGCTGCGCTGCTGGCGTCCAAGGAGATTGGCTTCACGATTATTTCCATGACCATCTCGCTGGTGGCCGTCTTTATTCCCGTGCTCTTCATGGGCGGCATCGTGGGACGGTTGTTGCATGAGTTTTCAGTCACCATCACCATCGCCATCCTGATTTCCGGCTTCGTATCGCTGAGTTTCACGCCGATGCTCGGCAGCCGCTTCCTGCGCTATAGCCACACCGGCCGCCACGGCCGCCTGTATGGCGCGTTCGAGAGTGGGTTCCGCGGCTTGGCCTCGGCCTACGAATATACGTTGAAAGGCGTGCTGCGCTATCGCTTCGCCACACTGATGGCCGGGTTCGCCCTGCTGATAGGCACCGTGTACCTGTTCCTGACCATGCCGACGGGGTTCATTCCGAGCCAGGACAGCGGCTCCTTCTTCGCCTTCGCCATGGCCGGCCAGGACATCTCGTTCGATTCCATGGCCAAGCACCTGAAAGCCGTTTCGGATATTGCCCGGCAGGACCCGAACGTGGCTGACACGGGAACTTTCGTTATGGGCGGCAATCAAGGCGGCTTCTTCGCGAACATGAAGCCGCGCTCCCAACGCAAGCTTTCCGTGGACCAGATCATCGCGGAACTGCGGCCTAAAGTCGGCGCGGTGCCGGGCATCATGGTGTTCATGCAGAACCCGCCACCGATCACCGTGAGCGGGCAGTTTTCCACCAGTGTTTACCAGATGACGATGCAGAGCGCCAATCTGAAGGAAATCTATGCCTGGGTGGACCCGCTCGTGCAAAAGATGCAGACGCTGCCAGGATTCCTCGACGTCAATTCCGACCTGCAGATCGCCAGCCCGCAGGTGATCGTGGATATCGACCGCGACCGCGCCGTGGCGCTGGGTCTGTCGCCGCAACAGATCGAAGACGCGCTCTACACGGCTTACGGCGATCGCCAGGTTTCGACCATCTACACGCCGGCCAATCAGTATGCCGTGATCCTGCAGGTTGCGCCGCAGTACCAGCGCACGCCGGAAGGACTGTCCAAAATCTATCTGCGCTCGTCCGAAGGCGCGCTCACGCCGTTAAGCACGGTGGTGAAGCTTTCACGCGCGGCCGGACCACTGAGCGTCAACCATTTCGGACAACTGCCGGCGGTCACCATTTCCTTTAACCTGAAGCCCGGCTTTTCGCTGGGCGATGCGGCTCAGCACGTAAAAGAAGCCCTGCAGGAACTGCGTATACCGCCCACCATCAGCGTCAACTTCCAGGGCACCGTGAAGGAATTCCAGGAATCGTTCGCGGGGTTGTCAATCCTGCTCATCGTGGCCATCCTGGTGATCTACATTGTGCTGGGCATTTTATACGAGAGTTTTATCCATCCCATCACCATTCTTTCGGGGTTGCCCTCGGCGGTTTTCGGCGCGCTGCTGACGTTGCGACTGTTCCACCGGGAACTGGATCTGTACGCCTTCGTCGGCCTGATCATGCTGTTCGGCGTGGTGAAGAAAAACGCCATCATGATGATCGACTTCGCGCTGGAGGCGCAGCGGGTGGAGGGCAAGGCGCCGCTCGAGGCCATTTACTCGGGCTGCATGCTGCGCTTCCGGCCCATCATGATGACTACCGTGGCCGCGCTGTTCGGCACGCTGCCCATCGCGCTGGGCTACGGCGAAGGCGCCGACGCGCGGCAGCCGTTGGGCTTGGCGGTGGTCGGCGGACTGGTGGTGTCGCAGTTCCTGACGCTGTACATTACGCCGGTGATTTATTTGTATATGGAGCGCTTCCAGGGATGGCTGCGCGGCAATAAGGGCGCCACGATGCCGGCGCCCGCAGCGGAATTGGCCGCACGATAGATAGCAAGAAACTGGTTCAGAGGGGCTTACTTTGGCCGACGAGATCGAGCGGGTTCGCAGGGCGGAGGCGGGAAGAGGCCGTCGGCCAGTAGACATTGCAACTCGTGAACAGAATTAGCAATACGCTCAAGACCTTTTAGGCGTGCTTCCCGTTCTTCCCTGCCCAATCCCTCGTCCTGCCGCGAAAAAATGACGTCGATCTTTTTCGTGGCATGCCCATTGGAACGTTGCGCCTTCATAACGCTTCAACTCTAACACGGGCTGATACTCGGGCCCCTATTGGTCCCGTCGCACGACCTCACCTGGGCCCGGGACGAGAGTACATTACGCCGGCGATCTATTTGTATATGGAGCGCTTCCAGGGATGGCTGCGGGGAAGCCGGATCGCTGGCGAGCCGCTGCGCCCCCAGGAACTGACAGCCCGGTAGGCAGGTGCGTAATATTCCGATGGAATTGCCGTCTCATTCAAGAGGAACTTTGTTATGCGCACCGGACCAAGTTTTCTGGCGGTTTTCCTGTTGTCGGCAGGGCTGCGGGCGCAAGACAGCGGCGGACCACGAGCGCCAGCGGGCGGTTCGCCCTCCCTCTCTGAAGACCAGATCCGCGGCTTATTCCGCCAGGCCGCGGATGCCGATCTCAAGAACGACAAAAAGCAGCGCGATTACACCTATACGCAACGTGAAGTAATGCGCACGCTGGATGGCAAGGGCCGCGTGAAGTCTACCGAATCGAAGACCTACGAAGTGATGGAACTCTACGGGTCGGAGGTGCGCCGCCTGGTGGCCAAAGACGACAAAGCTCTTTCCGGCGAAGCTGCCAGGAAGGAAGAAGACAGAATCCAAAAGGTGGTCGCCCGGCGCACGAACGAAGACGAGAAGGAGCGCGAAAAGAGGCAGGAGAGGGACGATAAACGGCGCGAAGAGGACCGTCAGTTTGTGCGCGAGGTGGCGGACGCCTACGACTTCCACCTGACGGGCATCGAATCGCTGGATGGGCGGGAGACCTACGTGATCGACGCCGAGCCCCGGCCCGGATATCAGCCGCGCCTGAAAGACGCCCGGATCCTGCCCAAGTTCCGCTTCCGCGCCTGGATCGACAAGAGCGAGGCGGAGTGGAAGAAGCTGGATGTCCAGTGTATCGATACGATTTCTTTCGGGCTGGTGGTGGCGCGCCTGCACAAAGGCTCGCGCCTCATCTTCGAGCAGACGCGGGTGAATGACGAGGTGTGGCTGCCGCAACACATGGCGGTGAAGCTGGATGCGCGCGTGGCGCTGCTGAAGGAGTTCAATATCGAGCAGGAAACCACCTATCGCGATTACAAGAAGTTCCGCGCCGATACGAAGGTGGTGCCGGTGGGCGAAGTGCCGGAGCAGCATTAGCGCTTCATTAGCGCTTCATTAGCGCTTCATTAGCGCGGGCGGGGCGGCCTGAGAGGCCGCTGCAGGCTGGGAGCCTGCCCCACAAGGCTGTCGAACAGCCCGAACGTGAAGACATCCGTGGCCGCCGCAATCGTCACATACTGCTTCCCATCGGCCATGAAGGTGATCGGCGAAGCAGTGATGGCCTGCCCCAAATAATAATGCCAAAGCTGTCGCCCGGTGGTGGCGTCGAGAGCCACGAGTTGGCCGTCGTCGTCGCCGAAAAACACCAGGCCGCTGGCGGTTGAAACCGTTCCCGCCCACATGTCGCCGTGCCCGGTCATCGGGTATTCCCAGCGCTTTTCGCCGGTACGTGGATCGAGCGCGCGCAGATAGAATTTGCCCGGCTCTTTGGAGATCGACTCACCGCCGGTGCCCGCGAAGTTCTTCATCGGTTCCGGCGTTTTAGCGGAGGAGCTGTACACATCGCATTGTTCCAGCGTGGGCACATAGAGCAGCCCCGTTTGCGGGTTATAGGAAGGCGACATCCAGTTGGTGGCGCCGCGCACCGACGGGCACACGCGCGTTCCGTTCGGCGAGGGCTCCATGCCGGGGTTTTCGATCGGCTTGCCTTTGGCGTCGATGCCCTTGGCCCAATTCAACCGCTCGACGAAGGGAGTAGCGCGCAGGAATTCGCCCGTGGTGCGGTCGAGCACATAGAAGTAACCGTTGCGATTGGCATGCAGCAGAAGCTTGCGCGGGCGGCCTTCGTACACCGTGTCGAGCAGCACGGGCCAGGCCTGCGCATCCCAATCGTGCGTGTCGTGCGGCGTGAATTGGAAGTACCATTTCAACTTGCCCGTATCGGCGTCCAGCGCCAGCAGCGAATCGGAATACAGGTTGTCGCCGCGGCGCGCGCCGCCGTAAAAGTCGGGCCACGGATTGCCGGTGGTCCAGTAGAGCAAGTTAAGCTCCGGATCGTAAGTGCCATTCAGCCAGGTCGCCGCGCCACCCCATTCGGGCCCCAGCTCGCCCCAGGTTTCCGCGCCCGGTTCGCCCTTGGCGGGGACCGTCCAGAAGCGCCACAGCTCTTCGCCGGTGGCAGCGGAGAGCGCCGCGACGAATCCGCGAACGCCGGTATCGCCGCCCGACACGCCCACAATCACGCGATCCTTGACGGCCATAGGCGCGAGCGTGGAGAACGCACCGCGGCTGGTGTCGGCAAATTCCCGATCCCATAATCCTCCGCCTGTCTTGCGATTCAGCGCGACCAGATGCGCGTCGCTGACCGCGAAGAAGACGCTGTCGCCCAGAATGGCCACGCCGCGGTTCACGTCGCTGCGCTTGGCCAGTTCGTCGCGATAGCTCCATATGGGGCGGCCGGTGCGCGCGTCGAGCGCGTGCACTTCGTTGCTGTTGGTGACGTACATCATGCCGTCGTAAACCAGCGGCGTGGATTCCAAGTGAGTGGCGCCGTCTACATGGTAGACCCAGGCCGAGACCAGCGCGGTCACATTGGCCGGGGTGATCTGCGTGAGCGGACTGTGGCGGTGCGCCGCGTAGTCTCCGGCATAGGTCAGCCAGTCCGCGCCGGCGCCTGCGCGGATCAGACTGTAGCTTGCGCCCGTCGGGACCGGGCGTGCAACCGTTTGAACTACCACGGCGCTGTCGCGTATCGACTGGCGGCCCAGGAACGCAAGCAGATCCTCGATCTCGGTGGAGCTGAGCCGCTGTTTGAAATCGCCCGGCATTAGAGAGGTCTTACGAAAGACCACTTCGCGCAAGCCGGACTTGAGCAAGCGGTGGACATCGCCGCGCGCGTCCAGAATCTGGATCGCGTAATTGGTATTGTCGCGGGCCACGCCGGAGATGGTCTGCCCGGACCTGGCCGTGACAGTGACTCCACCGTAACCCTCGGCGATTTGCGCATTCGGATCCAGCAGCGATTCACGCAGTTGCCGGAAGGAGCGCACCCGGCCGATATTGGAAAGATCGGGGCCGGGAAAGCCGCCCCGGCCGCGGATGGTGTGACAGCCTGCGCAGCCAGCCTTGCCGAAGAATAACGCTTTGCCTGCCTCGACGTCACCCGTGCCCACGCTATCGAACGCGACGGCGGTCAGGTTGCGCAGGTAAGCGACCACCTGCCAGACTTTGTCGTTGGGCAGCCCGGAAGGCGGCATATCCGACCCCTTCACGCCCTCGGTGATAACCGACAGCAGGTGCCTGTTCGTGGAGCCGCGGATCTGCTCGCCTTGTGCCAGGTTGGGACCGCGGCCGCCTTCCGCGGTGGGGCCATGGCAGCCGCTACAGCCTTCCAGATATAGCTTTTTACCGGCGGCGATGGCGTCAGCCTGCCCCGCTACGGGATTCTTGAGATCTTGCTTGTCATTGTCACTAGCAGACTGAGCATATAGGACGGCCGCACCAAGAAGGCAAAGCAGGAAGGAGCGCATGGGAGAGTCACTTTTGCAAGAAAAAGTTCCCCACAAACATCGCATCGATGCCAGAGGAATAGAAACTGCGCACCGCGTCGCGCGGTGTGCACACCAGCGGCTCGCTGAACAGGTTAAACGAAGTATTGTAGAGGACCGGCAGGCCGGTAGCTTTGCCCGCCGCGTGCAGCAGTTTCCAATACACGGGGTTGTCCTCCTGCGAAACCGTGTGCACGCGGACCAGGTCGCCGTTCAGGGCCGCGCTGGCGAAGCGGCCGCGGTGTGCCGGGCGGACGCGGCCCACGGTGGCCAGAAAGCGCGCGTTGGGGCCGCACTCGAAGTATTCGTGCGCAAGCTCCGCCGGTACCGAGGCGGCAAACTTGCGGAACGGCTCGCGATGCTTGATGAAGGCATTCAAATTCTCGGCGGCGTAGATATCCAGCGGCGATGCCAGAATGCTGCGGTTGCCCAGCGCGCGCGGTCCGAACTCCATGCGTCCGTGCATCCAGGCCACGATGCGGTTCTCGGAGAGCTGCGCAATGGCCGTTTCGATGGTCTCTTCCATGGTCAGGATGTAGCGGAAGCGCAGCTTGCAGTTTTCGAGCACGCGCTTGATCTCTTCGGCCGTGTAGCTGGGGCCCAGATAGAGATTATCGAGGCGGATGCGCTGGGGTTGGTTATAGACAGCGTGCCAGGTTTGCAGCACGGCGCCGATGGCGGTGCCCGCGTTTCCCGCCGCCGGCTGTACGAAGACACTTTCAAATGACGAGCGCTCGAGCGCGGAGACCAGCAGTGCGTTCAATCCCAACCCGCCTGCGAAACAAAGGTTACGCGCGCCGGAGCCCGCGATGCGGACCACCGTTTGTTCGACCGCGCGCTGGATGCCCGCCGCCAGCGCAGCGCGCAGCGATTCGGGCACCGCCGCTCCGTCGTCGAGTCCCAGCCGTTCATAAAAGCGGGCGCTGAAGCCGCCGGACGTCAGCCGCTCGGTATCGAAAAAAGACCGGTCCAGGCGTGGCCAGTCACTGTCGCGCATGGGCATGATTTCCTGGAACAAGTCGCGGAAGCGGTCGTCGCCCGCGTCACACGCAGCGGAAAGCCATTGCACCTTGTGCTCTTCCAGGTTGGCGCGGAATCCGAGCAACTCAGTCACGCGGCCATATAGATCGCCCAGCGAGTCGGGATAATACAACTCGTTTTCGAGCGACAGTTGCGTGCCGGCCGCGAGCCAACGCGTGCCGCAGCGGAAATCGCCGGCGCGATCCAGCGTGAGCACGGTGGCCTCTTCAAACGGCGACGGATAGTATGCCGAAGCCGCGTGCGCCGTGTGATGCTCCACCACCACGATGCGGCTGTTGGGAAATCGCGCGCGCAACTGCAGGTGCAGCGGCGCCTCCGGTCCAGCGGCGAACGGGCGCACGATGGCGACGGCGTCAACCTGTTCGGGCGCGACGCCAGCCATGGAGAGGCACGCGGCGATGGACTGTTCGGGCAGGTCCGTGGATCCGGTATGCGCGCCGGGTTTGAGCCCCTGCCGGCTCAGCTTGGATTCTTCGATGGCTGCCACCAGACAACCGCCGCTTAAGATGGCGGATGCGGCGTCGCCCAGAATGCCGCCGATTCCGAGAATGATCATTTTGGCTTCTGGCCGCCTTGCTGGGCTTTCTCGGCCTTCTCGATTTTGGCCCAGGTATCCCGCAGGGCCACCGTCCGGTTGAAGACTGGCCGTCCGGGAACGGAATCCGGATCGGCGCAGAAGTAACCCAGCCGCTCGAACTGATAGCGGCTGCCCTCGGCCGCGTCCCGGAGCGAAGGCTCCAGCCTGGCGCAGGCGAGGACCTCGAGCGAGCGCGGATTCAGATTCGCGACGAAGTTCTCGCCTTCGTCGGTCTCGTTGGGATCTTCGCGCGTGAACAGGTTATCGTACAAACGCACCTCCGCGTCGACGGCGTGCGCAGCAGACACCCAGTGAATGGTCGATTTGACTTTGCGCCCATCCGGCGCGTTGCCGCCGTGCGTAGCGGGATCATAAGTGCAGTGGATTTCTGTAACCTCACCAGTCTTCTGGTCTTTCACCACGCCAACACACTTGATAAAGTAGCCATAGCGCAGGCGGACTTCGCGCCCCGGCGAGAGGCGATAAAACTGCTTGGGCGGCACTTCCCGGAAGTCATCCTGCTCGATGTAAAGCACCCGCGAGAAGGGCACTTTGCGTGTGCCCATGCCGGCATCCTCGGGGTTGTTTACGGCCTCCATCTCCTCGGCTTGATCCGCGGGGTAGTTATCGATCACTACGCGCAGAGGCCGCAATACCGCCATCACGCGGGGCACGCGCTTGTTCAGGTCCTCGCGCAGGAAGTGTTCTAGCAGCGCCAGTTCGATGGAGCCGTTAGTCTTCGAGACTCCGATCGCATTGCAAAAGTTGCGCAGGGCCTCGGGTGTGTATCCCCGCCGCCGGATGCCCGAAATTGTCGGCATACGGGGATCGTCCCAGCCTTTCACATACCCATCCTGCACCAGGGTGAGCAGCTTGCGCTTACTCAACAGAGTATAAGTCAGGTTGAGCCGGTCGAACTCGATCTGTTGGGGATGATAAATGCCTAACTGCCCGACATACCAGTCATAGAGCGGGCGGTGATCCTCAAACTCCAGCGTGCAAATGGAGTGGGTGACGCGCTCGATAGAGTCGGACTGGCCATGCGTGAAATCGTACATCGGGTAGATGCACCACTTCTCGCCCGTGCGGTGATGTTCGGCGTGCAGAATGCGGTACATCACCGGATCGCGCATGTTCAGGTTCTTCGACGCCATGTCGATTTTGGCCCGGAGAGTCCGCGAGCCGTCCGGAAACTCGCCCGCCCGCATGCGCTCGAACAGGTCCAGATTCTCTTCAATCGACCGGTTGCGCCAGGGACTTTCCGTGCCGGGTTCGGTCAATGTTCCGCGGTACTCCCGGATCTGATCGGCGGTAAGGTCGCACACATAAGCATGTCCGGATTTAATCAGTTGAACCGCCCATTCGTACAACTGGCCAAAGTAATCCGAAGCATAGAATAGCCGGTCTTCCCAGTCGCCGCCGAGCCAGCGGACGTCCTTGACGATCGAATCGACATACTCGGTCTCTTCTTTTGAAGGATTCGTGTCGTCGAAGCGCAGGTTGCACTTACCGCCAAACTCGGCAGCCAGACCGAAGTTGAGGTTGATGGACTTGGCGTGGCCGATGTGAAGATAGCCGTTCGGCTCGGGCGGAAAACGCGTATGCACGCGCCCACCGTACTTGTTGGACTTTATATCCTCGATGACGATATCGCGGACGAAGTTCGAAGGGCCTGGGGTGGGATTCATAATCTATACGGAAACTCCTATTGCAACTTCTCAATTGCCTGGCCGATGCGCGTTAGCGAGGTGTCGCGGCCCAATACTTCGAGGGTCGCAAACAAGGGCGGTGCGTTCTTCCGGCCGCATACGGCGACGCGAATCGGCTGGAACATTTGGCCGGTCTTGATCCCCAGCGCGCCCGCGGCAGCTCGCAGCGTTTGCTCCAGTGCGTCGTGCGTGAACCCGGCTGTCGAGAGCTCCTCGCGGCCGCGTAGCAATGCCGCGAGCGCCATGGCGGCGTCGCCTTTCTGTGGAATCAACTCAGCGCTTTCATATGGCGGCAACCGATCGACAAAAAAGAAATCCGCGACAGTCAGTACATCCCGCAATAACTTGATGCGCTCCTGCACCAGGGGAGTGATTTGCAGCATCTTGGCGCGGTCTACGTCGAAGCCGGCGGCGTGTACAAATGGCAGCAGGCGATCGGTCAGTTCTTCCACGGGCAGCGCGCGGATGTGCTCCGCATTGAGCCACAGGGCTTTGGGATCGATGGGATCAGCCTCTGTGAAATTGATCACCGCGTTGCTGCGATTGATGCCTTCGAAGGAGAACGCGGCGGTCAACTCCTGCAGGCCCATCACTTCGCGGTCGTCCTTAGGCGACCAGCCCAGCAGGCACAAGAAATTCACGAAAGCTTGCGGCAGGAAGCCGTTGTCCCGATAGGTGGTCACGCTCACTACCGGGCCATGCCGGCGCTTAGAAAGTTTGGCGCCGTCGGGAGCGATCAGCAGGGGCAGGTGCGCGAATTGCGGCGGCGTGGCGCCCGCGGCCTCGAAGATCAGCACGTGCTTGAATGTGTTGGTGAGGTGGTCCTGTCCGCGGACGATGTGACTGATACGCAAGTCCGCGTCGTCCGCGCAGGATGCCAGGTGATAAGTCGGCATGCCATTGCTGCGTAACAGCGCGAAGTCCTCGATGTCCGCGGTGGATTTGACCTGCTCGCCATAGACCGCATCGCGAAAGCATACGTTGGCGATACGGTCGCGCGGCACGCGGAAGCGGAGCACAAACGGCTCTCCGGCCGCGGCGCGGCGGTCGCTCTCGGCGGCGGAAAGCTCGCGCATGTCCGGATTGAACAGCCAGCCTCCTTCGCCGCGAGCCGCTTCGCCAGCCTCGGCTTCGGCGGGCGTGAAGTCGCGGTACGCGGACCCCTGGCGGAAGATGGCCTGTGCTGTCTCCCGATGCACCGCCAGGCGCTCGGACTGGTGATACTGCTCGTCCCATCCAAGATCCAGCCAGCGCAGCCCGTCGAAGATGGAATCGAGCGAAGACTGCGTATTGCGCTCGATGTCGGTATCGTCGATGCGCAGGATCATCGTGCCGCCGTTGTGGCGGGCGTAGAGCCAGTTGAAGATGAACGTGCGCGCGCTGCCGATGTGAAGGAACCCGGTGGGAGACGGCGCGAAGCGAACTCGTAGCATGGAAGGCCTAGTATAACAAGGGCGTTACGTACGCTGTTTGTTATATCAGGCGGTCCGCGCGCAATAGAACGAGTCCTCCAAGTCTGTCCGTTGAAGAGGTCACCTTCCTGGAGGCCGCTGGACTTAAGCTCAGACCACTTACAAGCGCCCCGGCAAAATGGAATTGCGGAAGGATGGGTCGGCAGTTGCCGGCGAGAGCTTCTGCACCATGTCATCGCACTGAACGAGCAACATCTGCCCAAGCAGCTCCGCGATATAGGCGATCTACCATCGGTCAATACAGACGCGTGCCCTGGACCCCCGTGCCTTCCCCAGTGCGATATCCTTCAGGTATAAGCGTTGGCCGGGGTTCCATGAGTTTCCGTGAACAACTTCACGCCTACATTGCGCAACTGGAACAGCGTTTGCGTTGGAGCACCTGGCTGCGCGGCTTTGCCATTCTCGCAGGCGGCGCTTTGGTGGCGACCGTGGTGCTGGTCGTTATCGCCAACGCGCTGGCCTTTTCGCGTGGAAGCGTGACCGGCGCGCGCTTCGCACTGATCCTGATTCTGGCCATTGCGGCTGCCGCCGGGTTGGCACTGCCCTTACGCCGCCTGACCCGCCGCCGCGCGATTGGAACCGCCGAATCCGCCTTCCCGCAATTCCAGCAGCGCCTCACCACCTTTGCCGAGCGCGACGGCCAGCATCCTTCTCAGGATCCCTTTATCGAACTCCTGGCTGGAGACACCCTTGAAGTCGCCCGATCCGCCGGGCCCGAGCAAATCGTCACCGGCCGCCGACTCTGGATCTCGCTGGGCATCGGCGCGGGCGCCTTCGCCATTCTGCTCTGGATTATCGCCGCCGGACCCGGCTTCTTGGGTTATGGCGCTTGGCTGCTTTGGACCGGTACGCACCGCGGCCAGCCTGCGCTCTACGACCTGCGCGTGACTCCCGGCGACGCCGTGGTGCGACGCCACGCCGACCAGATGGTCGCGGCGCTCCCCACCGGCCTGCGGTCTCCCAGCGTCAAGTTGCATGCCCGCTTTCAGAGCTCCCCCAGGTGGGAAGAGACTGCGATGCAGCCCACGGCGGCGGGTAGTTTCGCCGGCGGCTACGAATTTCTATTTGCCGGTTTGCGCGAGGACGTCGAATACTATGTCACCGCCGGGGCGATGACCTCGAAGCACTTTAACATTCGCGTGTCCGATTTGCCCGCGGTGAAGCAGATTCGCGTCACCTACCATTACCCGGCCTGGACCGGCATGCCCTCCGATGTGGAGGAGCGCGGCGGCGATCTACGGGCCGTCACCGGCACCCAGGCCGAGCTGGAGGTGTCGACCGACCGCCCCCTGCAAGGCGGCCGGATCCAGCTCGACAACGGACAGCAGATTCAGCTCTCTGGTGGCCGGGATAACGTCTATCGCGGTACCGTCAAGATGGATCGGGACGGCGTCTACCACGTCTCCAGTGTCGAGGCGGGCCAGCCCGTTCGCGTCAGCGAGGATTTCTTCATCGAGGCCCGCAATGCCAACCCGCCCGTGATTTCGCTGGTGCGTCCCGGCCGGGGCGACTATCACGCCAGCCCCATCGAAGAGGTAACCGTGGCCGCCAAAGCCACTGGCGATTACAGCCTCAACAGCGTCACTCTGCATTATTCGATAGACGGCGGCCCCGAGACTACGGTGGATCTACTCCGGCAAAAGGGCGCCAAACAAGCTGAAGGGTCGGCTACGCTCTCGCTGGAGGATTTCAAGCTGCTTCCGGGCGATCTGGTTAGCGTCTACGCTACCGCCAAAGACGCTAACGCCGAATCCCACACCGATATGATGTTCATCCAGGCCGAGCCGTTTGAGCGCGAATTTTCGCAATCGCAACAGTCCGGCGGCGGCGGTGGTGGCGGCGGCCAAGGCAATCAATCCGCGCAGATCTCGCAGCGCGAGAAGGAGATCATATCCGCCACCTTCAAACAACAGCGGGAAAAGAACTCGACCCAACAGCAGGCCACCGACATCGCCAAGCTGCTGTCGCAATCCCAATCCACACTGCGCGATCAGGCCGTCTCGCTTTCCGGCCGGTTGGAGGCCCGCGAGTTGACCGATGAAGTGCACGCCATCGGCGACTTCCAAAAGGATATGGTGGCCGCCTCCAACGCCATGGCGCCGGCCGCGCAACAATTGCAGCAGCAGAAATGGAAGGACGCCATTCCCAACGAGCAGAAGGCTCTGCGATTCCTACTGCGCGCCGAAGCCACCTTCCGGCAAATTGAGGTTGCGTTTGGAGCGCGCGGAGGCGGTGGCGGCGGGGGCGGCGCGGCCCGCGATTTGGCCAGCCTCTTCGATCTTGAGCTCGATACCGAGAAAAATCAATACGAGACCCGCCAAACCGCTGCTACCACCGCCGAACAAAAGGCGCAGGAGGTCGCCGACGCGCTGAAGAAGCTGGACGAACTGGCCAGGCGCGAGGAGGATCTGGCCCAGCAGCAACGCAATGGCGCCCAGACTGCCGGGCAAAAATGGCAGCAGGAGATGCTGCAGCGTGAAGCGCAGCAGCTCCAGCAACAGATGGAGCAACAACTTGCTCAAGATGGCCGGCAGGCTCCGGACGGTCAACAGGGTCAGCAGGGCCAACAGGGCCAGCAGGGCAGCCAGAGCGGTTCAGCTTCCGGGCAATCCGGCGGGCAGGCGGGATCTTCGTCCCCGGCCGGCAGCCGCCAGCAGGCGGCCCAACAGGCGCTCGACCGGCTGCGCCAGGCCAACGACGACATGCGGCGCGCCGTCTCCCAAAGTTCCAGCGGGGCCGACTCCCGCCGCGCCGCCGACCGCTTGCGCCAGGCCACCGACCTGCTTGGCGGTGTGCAGCAGCAGGACGCCGGCGGCCGCCTCGACTCGATGGCTAAAACCGCCGATCAGTTGGCGGCCCGGCAGAAGCAGCAGGCGGATCACGTGCGCGGCTTGGTAGCTCAACAAAGTGCCGCGCGCGCCTCCGGCCAGCCGCAGAGCTACCCGTCCGCCCAGGAAATCGACAAAATGGTCAATGACCGCCAACAGGCGACCGATGACTTATCGCACCTCACCCAGCAAATGCGCACCTCGGCGCGCGAACTCGCGTCCACGCAACCGGCGGCTTCCAATAAGTTGCGGAGCGCGCTCGATGGCATGGACGAAAACGATCTCGGCACCCGCATGCAACGCAGCTCGGATCGCCTGCGCAGCGGCGCGTTCTCCGATCCCTTCGAAGCAGCCCTCACCAGCGACCTGCAAAAGCTGGGGCAACAGGTCGGCGATGCGGCTCGCGCTTTGGGAAGCGCGCAGCACGCTTCCAGGGACGGCGCGCTCAACGGCGCCATGGACGATCTGTCCCGTCTCCGCGACCAACTCGCCCGCCTGGGCGAGCGTTCGGGCGCTCAACTCACCCGAAACGGGCCGTCCGGCCAGCTTGGGCAACAGGGTCAACAGGGCCAGCCACAGGCTGGGGAAGCCGGCGGACGGCAGTCGGGTCAGGTCGGCAACCGCCTCGCCGGTCCGGTAGGCAATCGGGCCGGCGGCGCAGCCAATCGCGATGGAAACCCGCTTGGCGCCTATGACACCGGCAATACGCGCATCTCCGGTCACGCCGTGGCGCCCCAACAAGGTCCCAACCCGGCCGATACGCAGCGCCAGATCGACCAGGGATTGAACCTGCTGAACCAGGTTCGCGCCGTAGTGCAGGATAGCCCCGAGGCGCGCCGACAGTTGCAGTCGCTGATCGATCAAATGCGCAACCTGGACCCCAGCCGTTTCCCCGGCAATCCCGCCCTGGTCGAGCAGATGCACCAACAGCTTGTCAGCAGCGTGGACGCGCTGGAGCTGCAACTGCGCCGCCAGCTCGATGAAAACCGGGGCGGCACGATCCGCAATACCGACCCCACCAACGTCCCCGCCGGCTATCGGGACGCGGTCGCAGAGTACTACCGCAAGCTCTCGGGCGGCGGCCACTAGCGGCTCAGGCTAAAATGTCGTGCACCACATTACCGGCGACGTCGGTCAGGCGGAAGTCTCGGCCGCTGTAACGGTAGGTCAACCTGGTGTGGTCCATGCCCAAGGCGTGCAGAACAGTGGCGTGCAGGTCATGAATGTGCACGGGATTCTCCACCGCCTTGAAGCCGAACTCGTCCGTGTTGCCGTACGTCGTGCCGCCTTTGACGCCACCGCCGGCCAGCAGGGTGGAGAAGCCGTGACTGTTGTGATCGCGGCCATTTTGCACCTTCACCAGTCCGCTGACTTCCATGACCGGCGTACGGCCGAATTCGCCGCCGATAATAACCAGCGTTTCCTTTAGCAGGCCGCTCGCCTTGAGATCGGCCAGCAGCGCGGCGATGGGGCCGTCGGCGTCCTGGGCCAGTTTGCGATGAATGAGGATGTCGTCGTGGTTATCCCAGGGCTGGCCGTTGCCGTAATACACCTGCACCATGCGCACGCCGCGCTCCACCAGGCGGCGGGCCATCAGACAGCCGCGCCCAAAATCATGGTCGCCGTAACGGGCGCGGATGGCTTCGGGTTCTTTCGCGATATCGAAAACTTCCGGCGCTTCGCTTTGCATCCGGTAGGCGATTTCAGCCGCCTGGATGCTGCTTTCGAGCTGGCTATCTTCGCCTGTGCGCTTCTCTTCGATCAGATTCAACTGGCGCAGCAGATCGAGCGCGCGCCGCTGTTCGGGCAGTGGCGTTGAAGGATTGCGGATGTAGTTGATGAGTTTGTCGGGGGTCTTCTCACTGTTCGGGATGTAAGTGCCCTGATAGATAGCCGGCAGGAACGTGGAGCTCCACAGTTGCGCCCCTACGACCGGGTAACCCGGGCACAAAACCACGAAGCCGGGCAGGTTCTGGTTCTCCGAGCCGAGGCCGTAGGTCAGCCACGAACCCATCGACGGACGGCCGGGAACACGATGACCACAGTTCATCAGGAAGAGCGACGGCTCATGGTTCGGGATCTCCGTGTACATCGAGCGAATCACGCAGACATCGTCAATCGCGTCTCCCAGCTTGGGGAAGATCTCACTGATCTCGATGCCGCTCTGACCGCAGCGGCGGAAAGCGAAGGGCGAGCCGAGCAGGTTGCCGGTTTTGCGCTCACTCTGCAGGTTGCCGCTGGGGATGGGTTGGCCGCTGTACTTCTGCAGCATGGGCTTGGGATCGAACGTATCCACCTGCGAGGGACCGCCGTTGAGAAAGAGAAAGATGACGTGTTTGGCCGAAGCCGCGAAGTGCGGGGCTTTGGGGGCCATGGGGGCGGACGCGCCGGACGGAGTCATGCTCCCAGCCGTTTTCGATGCGCTAAGGATACCGGCGAGCCCGGCCATACCGAAGCCCGTTCCCATGGTGCGGAGTATTTGCCGTCGCGATGGCTTAAAGGTCATCTGGTTCTTTCCTTAGTTGAGATAGGTGAACTCATTGGAACTTAGCAGGACCTGAGTATATGCGGGCCACGCACCGGCGTTTCTACTGATGAATTCGTGAGCCAGCCTGCGCTCTTCAGCCGTGGGATCGCGCTGCAGCACGAAGTGGTAAGTGGCCGTAATGCGCTGGTCGTCACTGGATGCGCTTGCGGCAACTCGCGCGGCCAGGGCGGTGGACTGATCGATCGCGAACGGACTGTTCATGAAGAAGAGCTTCTGCAGCGGAACGGTGGTTTGCAGCCGCTGCTCACTGGTGTTGTTCGGATTCGGAAAATCGAACAGCGCCAGCATCGGATCGAGCTGGCGGCGCGAAATGTAGGCGTAGACCGTGCGGCGGTTGTTTTCTTTGTCGAGCCGGACGGCCGGGCCGCCTGCCTGCAAATCGAGCTTGCCCGAAACGTACAGGATGGAATCGCGGAGCGATTCTGCGTCCAGGCGGCGGCGATTGTATCGCCAAAGCAGGCGGTTGTCGGGGTCTTCGGCATAGTTGCGGGGGGAGGGCGCATCGCTCAACCCATAAGCGGCGGTCAGCATCATCTCGCGATGCAGTTTCTTGAGTGACCAGCCTTCGCGCACAAACCGGCCGGCGAGATAGTCGAGCAGTTCGGGATGCGAGGGGCGGTCGCCCTGCGCGCCGAAGTTGCTCGGCGTGCGCACCAGGCCGTACCCGAAGTGCTGCTGCCAGACGCGATTGACCATAACGCGAGCGGTCAGCGGATTGACAGGGCTGGCGATAGCTTCGGCGAGTGCCAGGCGCTCTTTGCCGCGCGCGAAGGGTTTCCGGTTCCGCCGGAGACAGGATTGCCAGAAAGTGCGGGGGAGCCGCTTCACCCGGGTTGTTCTGATCGCCGCGGATCCAGACATGTTGTTCCTCGGGCTTCTCCTTGTCGACAATGGTTTGCAACACGGGATAAGCAGGCGGGAGATCCTTCTTCAGCGCGGCCACCTGTGCGCGAAGCTGGGTCAGGCGATCGAGCCAGACGCCCGCGAGGAAACGGTCGATTCTGCCATCCTCTTTCTTGGAGTCTCCGTAGAGCAGGATGCCGTGCTCGCCGAGCATGTCTTCCCAGAGGCCGAACCTGGCGCGGTCCAATGAGACGAGATTCGCTTTCGAGAGATCGTCGCGAGAGGGATCGAGACCCAGGCGAATGTGGTTTTCGTCGTCGACGTGCGCCTTTTCGGCGATGACGCCGAGCACCTGGGCCTGGAATTCCGTGGCCGCCTGCGCACGCTGGTCCGGCGTTCGAGCCGCGTACCAATCCTTCAGAAAGGGGTGTTGCTTTTCCGGATCGGCCAGATACTTCGTCCAGCGGGCGAGCGTTTCCCGATCGAGAGACGGGCCGGGGGGTGTGTCTGTAACTTCACTCCAGCTATCGCCGGAGGCGAGCACATACCGCGCGGTCTCGGACGCCAGGATGAGACCCAACTGTGCGGACTGCGCGTCGACGTACTCCTTGAGTTCTTTCTCTTTTTTCCGGATAAGGTCTTCCTGGGCTTTATATACATCGACGGTTTCCTTGGCAGCCAGAGGAACCTCATGCAGCTCCGTGTTGCGGAAGATGCCCATCAGAGAGTAGAAATCGCGGGTGGGAATAGGGTCGTACTTGTGATCGTGACACTGCGCGCAGGCCACCGTGAGCCCGAGGAAAGCGCGGGACGTGGCATCCACGCGTTCGTCCTGCATCTCCGGGCTTAGGGCATAAAAGCCGAGGCCGGCTTCGTATTTTTCGCGATCGGGAAGCTGATCGCCGGCGATTTGGGCTTTGACGAAAACGTCGTAAGGCATATCGCTCTGGATGGCCTGAATCACCCAATCGCGATAGCGGTAGGAAGCCGGATAGGGGTCGTCGTGTTCCGAGTCCAGCCGGTCGTCGGAGTAGCGCGCGACATCCAGCCAGATACGTCCCCAGCGCTCGCCATATCGCGGCGAGGCGAGCAGACGATCCACCACTTCGGCGAACGCATCGGGCGATCGATCCTGTTCAAATGCAGCCACCTCTTCGGCTGTGGGAGGGAGGCCGGTGAGATCGTAGGTGGCGCGTCGAATCAACGTGCGGCGATCGGCGCGGCGCACCGGAT
>DATKFU010000200.1:0-20524 GCA_035511215.1 Bryobacteraceae bacterium
GGGAGAACCTGATCCCGAAGTTAGGCATTCTGGGGGTTGAGATCAACCGCAAGCTGGCTCCCATGCTGCCGGACTTGCGCAAGCAATACGGCATTGTGGTGGCGGCGCGGGCGGCGGAATCGGAAGGCTTGGACGTAGACCTGCGTCCGGGAGATGTCATCTACGCGATCAATAACGAGCCGACGTCGACCATCGCGGCGCTGAGCGGCGCGCTAGGGCAGTTGAAGAGCGGCGACGCGGTGGTGCTGCAGGTGGAGCGGGACGGGCAGTTGACGTATGTGGCGTTCGAGATGGAGTAGGACTCCGCCACATGATACGCACCGGAAGCCGCATACTACTGGAAGCTGCGTTGCTGTTGAACCTGGCGGCGGGGGCGCCCGCGCAGGTAATCACCGAATACAGCGTTCCCACCAAATCCAGTTTTCCCTTTGCCGTCACTCCAGGGCCGGACGGCGCTCTCTGGTTCACGGAAGTGTACGGAAACAAGATCGGGCGCATCACCACCGGCGGAGCCATCACCGAGTACCCTATCCCCACGCCGGACAGCAAGCCTATATGGATCGTGGCGGGGCCTGACGGCGCGCTGTGGTTCACCGAAATGGGCGGAAATAAGATCGGGCGCATCACCACCGGCGGGTCGTTCACCGAGTTCCCGCTGCCGACACCCGGCAGCGACCCCTGGGACATCGTCAGCGGACCCGGCGAAGCGCTCTGGTTCACGGAACACGGCGGCAACTTAGAGATCGGGAGCATCACTCCCAATGGCACGCTGGCCGAATACCCTGTGCCCCTCGCGCCTTGGGACCTTGGCGTGGGGCCCGATGGGGCGATCTGGTACACCGAATGGTTTAACAACAGGGTGGCGCGCATGAGCACCGCCGGCGTGGTCACCAACCAGTACCTGGTTCCTACCGCCAGCAGCAACCCCAACGTCATCATTACCGGTCCCGATCTGTTGCTGTGGTTTACCGAATATGCCGGCAACAAGATCGCCAGCTTGACCACTGCCGGCGCCATCACGGAGTACCCCGTGCCCAGCCCCAACAGCCTGCCGGGAGCTATCACGGTGGGTCCCGATGGCGCTCTTTGGTTCACCGAACACGCAGGCAGCAGGATCGGACGCATCACTCTTCAGGGTGCGATTACGGAGTATCTGGTGCCCACCCGTGCTTCCGTTCCCATGGTGATCGCGCCCGGGCCCGACGGCGCTCTGTGGTTCACGGAGTATTATGGCAACAAGATCGGGCGGATCACGCCTCCTGAGTAGATAGATCGTGTAGGTATCAGTGGGGCAGGCGTCAACGCCCAATGCCACTTACTTTTCCCACAAACTGCAATACTGCATAATTTGTGGGGCGGACCTCCAGGTCTGCGCGGGTCCTCCATGCACGAGTAGGCCGGCGTGGACGCCAGCCGCAGGACTGGAGTCCTGCCCCACTATCAATGCAGGTGCACGGTTTTGGGAAAGGTAAGTGGCATTGCCAGATATGCGTCCGAATTCGCAATGCCGGTGGCCCCATGCCAAATGCGTGCGATCACAGCTTTTCCTCTCCAAGTGCGCCGGGACTTGGCACTGTAGCTACAGTGACAGCCGTGCCACGGTTTCCAAATGATACGTCTGCGGAAACAGATCCACCAGCGTCAGGCGGTCGATCCGGTATCCCGCGCCTGTCAGGCCCGCCAGGTCGCGCGCCAGCGTGGCCGGGTCGCAGGAGACAATCGTCACCTGCGGCGGCCGCAACTGGGCCAGCCGCTCGACCATGCGCCTGCCGATCCCGGCCCGCGGCGGGTCCAGCAACACGAAGGCGGGAGCGGACTCCAGCTGTTCGGTCCATACTTCCGCATCCGTCTGTTCCACGCGCAACGCCAGCCCGGCCCGCGCCGCGTTCGATCGCAGATCGTCCGCGGCCCGCGCTCCGGATTCCACTGCCGTCACGGAAGCGAACCGTTGCGCCAGCGCCAGCGAGAACAACCCCACGCCCGCGTAGAGATCCAGCGCAGTCTGCCCTTCGGCGCCCTCCAGCGCGGTTTCCACCAACCGGTCGATCAGGAACCGGTTCACCTGGAAGAACGAGCCGTGGCTCACGCGCCAGACGCGATCCGCCGCGCGATAGTCCAGCGCGCCCGACACCAGACCCGGGATGCGTTCCGCGCACCAATCGAAGAACCGGCGCGCTACAGGATAGTCCGTCTCCAGAACATTGAGCTGTATCCCTGTTTCGTCGGTGAACAGCTCGATTCCGCGCACGAATCGCGGCCAGCGCGGATCGCGCAGCATGTCGCGCAGGATGGCGATGGCCCCATTGAGGGCGGGCGAGGCGATGGGGCACTTCTCAATCGGGCAAAGCCTGTTCGATTGCGCCTCACGGTATCCCAGCGCACCCTTGGCGATATGCAACTGCACGCGATTGCGGTAGCCCCAAGGCTCGCCCGCCACCACGGCGATTTCCGGCGGCGACGCGATCTTCCCGATGCGCCGCAACTGGTCTTCCAGGATGCCACGCTTGAGCGCGAGCTGCATCTCATACGGCGCATGCTGATATTGGCAGCCGCCACAGCGCATGAAATACGGGCACGGCGGCGCGACCCGTTCCGGCGCGGCGGCCAGCACCTCCAACAACCCGGCGCGCACCAGGCCGGGCTTTTCGGAAACGCCCCTCACCCGCGCGCGTTCGCCCGGCAGCACGAACGGCGCCAGCACCGCGCGGCCTTCCAGCCGCCCCAGCCCCTCGCCGCCGTACACCAGCTTCTGCACGTCGATCTCAAAATCGCTTAGGATAAAAATTACTCCTTCGAACCCACCTACCATGAGAGCACGAGTCTTCTCCGGCATGCAGCCGTCGGGAAATCTACACATCGGGAACTACCTGGGAGCGTTGAAAAACTGGGTGCGCGTGCAAGCCGATTACGAGTGCATCTTCTGCATCGTGGATTTGCACGCGGTGACCATCCACCAGGACCCCGCCGAGCTGCGCGCCAAGATCGTCGAGACCGCCGGGCTTTATCTGGCGGCGGGTATCGACCCGCGCGAGTCCAGCATCATGGTGCAATCGGCGGTGCCGGCGCACGCCGAACTGGCCTGGATGCTCACTTGCGTAACACCCGTCGGCTGGCTGGAGCGTATGACGCAATACAAGGCTAAGGCCGCCAAACAGGAGTCGGTCGGCGACGGGCTGTTGCAATACCCCTGCCTGATGGCCGCCGATATTCTGCTCTACCAGGCCGCTGCCGTGCCGGTCGGTGAAGACCAGGCGCAGCACTTGGAACTGACCCGCGACATCGCCCAGCGCTTCAATTCGCTGTACGGGGAGACGTTCGTGATGCCAGCCACCAGCCTTCCGGGCGTGGGCGCGCGCATTATGGGCCTGGACGATCCTACCGTCAAGATGAGCAAATCGGCCGCCGGCGCGAACCACGCCGTGGCCCTGCTCGATCCGCCGGACCGCATCCGCAAGATCGTCATGCGCGCCACCACGGATTCCAATCCGGCGGTGGATTTCGAAAAAGCGGGCGATGGCGTGGCCAATCTGCTCAATGTTTTTCAAGCCTTCGCCGGCTGGACCCCCGATCGGATGCGTGCGCACTTCAGCGGCATGCGCTACGGCGACCTGAAGAAGCAAGTGGCCGAGATGACCATTTCGCAACTGGAGCCGTTCCAGCAGCGGTATCGGGAGATCATTGCCGATCCTGGTTACATTCCGAGTGTTCTGCGGGAAGGCGCGGCGCGCGTCAGCCCGATCGCCAATTCCACGGTGGATCTGGTGAAGCGGCGCATGGGCTTGTACACGGAGCCGTGAGGCGCCCGCTTCGCATTTACGCTAGAATACCTAATTAACAACCCCATGAAATCGTTATGAAATCATTGCTTTTTTTCCTGATTACCGCCGCGGTGTGGGCGCAACCGGCCGCCCCGCCAGCAGTGCAGCCGGCCGCCTCACAAGCTCAAACGGACCAAACGGTGAAGTCGACTTTCGACGCCGGCCAGCACCTGACAGCCGCTCTGGACACGGTGGTGGCGACTTTCGGCGACGGCCAAAAGCTCACCGTCGGTGAACTCAACAGCTTCTTGGCGTCCATGCCACCGAACATGCAACAGGCCGCGCAGCGCGACCGCAAGGCGTTTGTACAACAGTTCGCCTTAATGCATCGCTTGTCGGAGATGGCCGAAAAAGCCAAGCTGGACCAGCAGAGCCCCACGCGCGAATCCCTTGAATTCAACCGCATGTACCTGCTCATGAACGCGCAGTTGCACGAAGTGCTGACCACCATCAACGTGACGCCCGCGGAGGTGCAAAGCTTCTACGATGCGAACAAAGAGCGTTTCACGCAGACAAAGGTGAAGGCGATTTACATACCTTTTTCCGCGGATGGGTCCGCGGCCGGCGCGAACGAAACGAAGCACCTCAGCGAAGCGGAAGCCGAGGCCAAGATCGCCAAGCTGCGGGATGCGGCCGCCGCCGGCGCGGATTTCGTGAAATTGGTGAGAGACAATTCCGAAGACCCGACCTCAGCCGCCAAAGATGGCGATTTCGGCACGCTGCGCAGCACCGACAACCTTCCGGAAGCCATCCGCACCGCCATCTTCGCGTTGAAAGCGGGTGAAGTGAGCCAGCCTGTGAAGCAGCCTAATGGCTTCTATCTGTTCCGCGCCCAGGAAGTCACCGCGCAGCCTCTTGCCGAGGTCCAGGAAACGGTCGTCAACGAGCTGAAGCAGGCCCGCTTCAAGCAGTGGATGGATGAAGTCACCACCGGTCTGAAGCTGAAGATCGAGAACGAAGCCTACTTCGCCGAAGGCAACGGCGCGGCGGCGGGGAAGTAACCGCAGACGCACCGAGACGCGCACAGATATCCAGGCGAAGGCGGCAGACCACGAAAGGCGATGGTCTGCCCCACCAAAGTGAACACTATCCGGGCTTGTTGCCTTTTTCCGCAACCCACGCCTCCGGATTGAGCAAATTCGGCGGACGCCGCCCCTCGATCGCCGCCACCGCATTCTCGGCCGCCATCATGGACATCTTGCGCCGCGTATCCACCGAGGCGCTGGCAATGTGGGGCGTCAGCACCACGTTCTCCAGCGTCAACAGCAACGGATTCACGCGCGGCTCGTTCTCATACACGTCGATACCGGCCCCGGCGATTATGCGCTGCTGAAGAGCCACGGCCAGCGCGGGCTCGTCCACCACGGGACCGCGTGAGGTGTTCACCAGAATAGCCGTCGGCTTCATCATGTGCAGCTCGCGCGCGCCGATCAGGTGCCGCGTCTCCGCCATCAGCGGCACGTGCAGGCTTACAAAATCCGCCTCCCGGAGCAACTGTACGGCACTGACCAGCTCCAGCCCCAGCTCTTTCTCAACCGCCTCCGGCGCGCGCCGGGAGTCGTGGTAAATGATGCGCATCGAGAAGCCCTTCGCCCGCCGCGCCACCGCCTGCCCGATGCGCCCCATGCCGAAAATCCCCAGCGTGCGGTGATGTATGTCCTGTCCCACGAGCAGATCCACGCGCCACTTCGTCCATTGCCCGGAATGCACGTAATGGTGGCCCTCCACCACACGCCGCGCGGCGGCCATCAGCAGCGCAAACGCGAAATCGGCCGTGGTATCGGTGAGCACGTCGGGAGTGTGCGTCACCAGGATGCCGTGGCTGGTGGCCGCCGGCACGTCGATGTTGTCGTAGCCCACCGCCACGTTGGCGATCACCTTGATGCCATCCAGGCGGGCCAGGACTTCGGGCGTAAACTTGTCCATGAGCTGGCTCACCACGGCTTGTTTGCCGCGGATCCGCACGGCGAGTTCTTCCGCGCCCAATCCGTCGTCCGACTCGGCGTAGTCCAGCTCCGCGTGCTCTTTCAGAAAGGCGATGGCCTCGGGAAATATGCGTTTGGTGACCAATACGGCGGGTTTCATTGAACGCAAATTGTCGCACATGCCGCACTCGGCTTACAATTCGGACATGGCTAAATTAGGATTTCTAGGACTTGGAATCATGGGCTATCCGATGGCCCGGAATCTGCTTCGGGCGGGCCACGAGGTGGCGCTCTGGACGCACAGCCCGGCGAAGGCCCGTGAGCTGGCCGCGGCAGAGAAGGGCCGCTTCTGCGCCACACCGAAGGAAGTCGCGGAAAACGCGGACGTCATTTTCTTGATTGTCGGCGACACCGCCATGTCGCGGGAGGCGATCCTGGGTAAGGACGGCATCGTCGAAGGCGCGCGCCGCGGTACGGTAGTGGCCGATGCCAGCACCATCGCGCCCACGGTCAGCCGGCAGATTGGCCAGGCGCTGGCCGCTAAAGGCGTGGACTTTCTGGATGCGCCGTGTACCGGCTCCAAAGCCGGCGCGGAGGGGGGCACCCTGACTTTCATGATTGGCGGCGACAGCCAGGTCTTGGAAAGCGTACGCCCGTTCCTGGAAGTGATGGGGAAGCGCTTCTACCATTGTGGCGGTCCGGGAATGGGCCTGCACGCCAAGCTATCGCAGAATCTGATCCTTTCAAATCTTCTGCAGGGCTTCAACGAGGGTATGGTGCTGGCCGCCAAGGCCGGTGTGGACCTCGACATGATGCTGGACATCCTCAACAACAGCGCCGCCAAATCCGGGCTGGTCTCCGCCAAGGCCCCGCTGGTTCTGCGCCGTGCCTTCGATCCGGCGGCCTTTTCCGTGAAGTGGATGCACAAGGACATTGGCTTGATGCTCGACTCGGCCAATGAGCTAGGCGTTCCATTACCTCTAACCGCCCTCACCCGGCAGATGTTTCAGGCGTCCATCGCCAAGGGACACGGCGACGAAGACATCTGCGCGACGATCAAGGTGCTGGAGGATTGGGCAGGCGTGGAAGTGAAAGGCGCAGAAGCAAGCCAAGGCGGATGCTACGTGATTCCGTAGTTTATATGTACTATTAATCACGCTGCTGCGGCGCTCTACCAAAAATTACAGAAAACTATTGCTTTTCTGAACGAGATATTCTAATATTGGAATTAAGCCGGGGAGGCAACTCCCACCAAAGCGAGACTAACCTCTAAATAAAAGACCCCTGAAGCAACCTCCCCGGCGCCCGAAAGGGTAAGGGTCTTTTGAACCGAACAAACCCAAATAGAAAATATTGAGCCGCAGTGGTGACTGCGTCACTCGGCCGGAGGGGCAATACGCACGCTGCTGGCGGCCAGTTTTCCGGTCCGGTCCATACCGAGCTCGTAAAGCAACCGGGTACCGGGTTTTAGAGTAGTGGGGTCGCCTTCGGCCAGGCGCGAGACATGGAAGAACACGTCGCGTCCCCCGTCGTCGGGACGCAAAAAGCCAAAACCTTTGGCTTCAAAGTAGGTGACCACCGAGCCGATTTGCTCGCGCGGGCCATCCCCCGCTCCACCGTCCGCGGCGCCCTGACCGCCGGCCCGGCTGCTCTTGTCGCCAACTCCCTGCTTAATCAGCGCCAGATCTTCATCGGATAGCTCGGTGGCGGGAGCGGTCTCCGACGGCATCTTGAGATCGGGGTTCTTCTTGCGGGCTTCTTCAAATAGACGTTTTGCTCGGGCGTTCAAATGAAATCCTTTAGCGTCACTAGTGTACGGGCGCGGGTGCCGGTGCGGCCTTGGGCTTGCGTGCGCGGGAGGCGCGTTTCTCGGCCGGCGGTTGCCGGTCGCTCTTCTTCAACTGTCCCATTACCATGGGGGTCACAAACTTCTTTTCGCCGTGATCGTCAAATTTGATCACAATACGCTCCTCATTGCTGGTGAGCACAGTTCCCAAGCCGAATTTGTCGTGCTCGACTTGAGCGCCTTGGGAATAGTTGGTGGAAGCCATTAGTTTAGCGTTACTCCTTTATTTTCCTGATCGTGGCGAGATTCGACGGACAGTTTGGGTGAATGCAGGCAGGGCGCGCACAGTTGTATGACTTATGGTAACACTCAGCGGCATATACGAGCAAGCCCCTCAACGGGTTAAATGGTTCCACGTTGCTACCGGGATTCACCCTAGGGAATAGTACTACCATTATTTGACGATCCATAAAACCGCGTTAAGATTTCATTAAGCCCATGGAATCAATCTATGCGACCCCAGACTACTCAGAACCTGAAGACGAGCATTTCCGATTGCTGGTCGACCAGGCGCCCTTCATGCTTTGGTCGGCGGGCCGCGACGGGCTGTGCACCTTCTTCAATCGGCCGTGGCTCGAATTCAGGGGCCGGACGATGGAGCAGGAGATGGGCAACGGCTGGCTCGAAGGCGTGTATCCGGACGATCGGCAGCGCTGCCTGGATACCTACCGGCGGGCGTTCGACGCGCACCGGCCGTTCCACATGGAGTACCGCCTGCAGCGGGCCGACGGCCAATACTGCTGGGTTCGGGATGCGGGCACGGCGCGGTTCGACAGAGACGGAGGATTCCTCGGCTATATGGGCTCCTGCGTGGAAATTCCCGCGCCAGGGCCCGCCACGGCAGTCAGCCCGCTGACGGCGCGCGAAGTGCAAGTGTTAGCGCTGGTGGCCGAGGGCCATTCCACCAAGAAAATCGCCGTCCTGCTGGGCATCAGCTACAAGACCGCCGATTCGCATCGCAGCCGCATCATGGAGAAGCTGGGGGTGCACGAAACCGCCAGCCTCGTCCGCTATGCGATCCGCCAGGGGATTGTGCGCGCCTGACTCGCGCCTAATTCGCGCCTATCCGAGCGGTTTCGCGACTGTCCATATTCAAGTCGACGAATCCCGAAAGCGAACGGAACGCGCTCGGGAGACGAAAGCTAAGCGCAGCCAATTCAGCGGCTTGTAGCGATCGGCAAACGGCTACTGACGTGCCGAACCCCGCCAGCATGTACTGGCTTTGGCAAGACATACGGTTCGGTCTTCGCACCATCCTCAAGGATCGCGGATTCTTTCTCACCGCAGTGCTGGCTCTCGCACTTGGAATTGGCTCCGTCACCGCCATCTTCAGCGTCATCTACAACGTCCTGCTCGATCCTTCTCCCTATATCGACAGCAGCCGCCTCTTTGGCATTCGCATTCACGACAGCGGCAGCGGCCCGGAGCAAGGGCGTAACTGGTTTTCCGTACCGGAGTTAGTGGACTTCCAGGAGCACAATCACGTCTTCGACCGGACCATGGGCGTGTGGGAGAAAACGGTGCTCATGGGCAGCGCGGCGGCGCGGGAGCCGCTCGGCACGGATCTGGTCACCGGCAATACTTTCGACTTCCTCGGAGTGAAGCCTCTGTTTGGCCGCGGGCTTCTACCCAGCGACGCACATCCGGGCGCCGCGCCCGTCTTCGTCCTTTAGTTATAAGGTCTGGGTGAAGCGGTTTGGACTGGATCGCGGCATTCTCGGAAAGACTTTCATTCTCAACGACAAGCCCACCAGGCTGGTCGGCATCATGCCGCCGCGCTTTGCATTTTGGGGCGGTGATATATGGATGCCGGCTGCACTCGACCGGGCAGACCCGGGGTTGGATACAATGCAGAGATCGGTTGTATTCAAAGCATGAAAGCCGTCGCCGTTTATCCCGCCGGGCACGCAGTCGACATCGTGGAGATCGCCGAGCCTCGCATCGGCACGGCCACGCAGGTGAAGTTGCGCATGTTGGAAGTTGGAGTGTGCGGCACCGACAAGGACATCTGCGCCTTTGCGTACGGCACGCCGCCTCCCGGATCGGATCGCTTCGTGCTGGGCCACGAATCGCTGGGGGAAGTGGTGGAGGCCGGGCCGGGCGTCGCGGATCTGCGCACGGGCGACCTGGTGGTGAGCACTGTGCGGCTGCCGTGTACTGACGCGAATTGCGCCGCCTGCCGCGCCGGCCATTGCGACTTCTGCACGACCGGCAATTACCGCGAGCATGGCATCAAGGAACTGGACGGCTTCATGACTGAGTTCGTTGTCGAAGAGCGGCATAACCTGCACCCGGTCGCGCGCGAGCTGCGGGACGTGGCGGTGCTGGTGGAACCGCTGACCATTGCGGAGAAGGCGCTGATCGAGGTGCGCGAAATCCAGGAGCGACTGCACTGGGACGGCGGCCGGCAGCGCGCGGTGGTGCTGGGGTCGGGGCCGGTCGGGCTGCTGGGGGCCATGGTGCTGGTGGATGCGGGCTACGAAACGTACGTCTACTCACGATCGCCCAAGCCGAATGCCAAAGCGGACGTAGCGGAGGCGGTCGGCGCGCGGTATATTTCTTCCGAGCGGACCAACATCGAGCAAATGGCCGAACAAGTGGGCAACATCGACCTGATCTACGAAGCCGCGGGCGCACCGCAGTTCGCGTTCGAGGTGTTGAAGCATCTGGGTTCGAACGGCATTTACGTTTTCACCGGCGTGCCGCGCGATCAGGCGCCGGTGGTGTTCGACACCGAGCGCATCATGTACAACCTGGTACTGAAGAACCAGGTCGTGCTGGGCGTGGTGAATGCGGGCCGGCAAGCCTTCGACAATGCGGTGCGCGATATCGGCGTGTTCGCCGCGCGCTGGCCGCAAGCGCTACGCGCCATGATTACAGGCCGGTATCCTATGGAAGCCTTTCACGATCCGGTGATGGGCAAAGCGGGCGGGATCAAGAATGTAATCGCCATAGCGCAGGCGGGCCGGGCGTGATCGCCGAACTGGCGCGCCTCGCTGAAGACGAGCGCCGCGAAAAAAACTGGAAGCGCTGGGGGCCGTATCTTTCCGAACGCCAATGGGGCACCGTGCGCGAGGATTACTCCGCCGGCGGCGCCTGTTGGGAATACCTTCCGCACGATCACGCGCGCAGCCGCGCCTATCGCTGGGGCGAAGACGGACTGCTGGGGATCTGCGACCGCGAATGCCGCCTGTGCTTCGCGCTGGCGCTGTGGAACGGACGCGACCCCATCCTGAAGGAGCGGCTCTTCGGGCTGACCAACCATGAAGGCAACCATGGTGAAGACGTGAAGGAGTGTTACTACTACCTGGAGTCCACGCCCACGCACTCCTACATGAAAGCGCTCTATAAGTATCCACAGGCGGCCTTTCCGTATGCGGAGCTGGTGGAGGAGAACCGCCGCCGCGGCCGCGAGCAGCCGGAGTTCGAACTGGAAGACACCGGCATTTTTGACGAGCAACGCTACTTCGACATCTTCGTCGAATATGCCAAGGCGGGGCCCGACGATCTCACCATCCGTATCAGCGCGGTGAATCGCGGCCCGGAGCGGGCGGCTCTGGCGCTGCTGCCCACGCTGTGGTTCCGGAATACGTGGTCGTGGGGGCGCGAGGGCGAGGGCTATTGGCCGAAGGGCCGGATCAGCCGGGCGGGTGATACGGAGTTAATTGCGGAACACGCTTCGCTTGGAAAGTACCGGATGGAGGCTCCCGGCGCAAGCGAGCTTCTGTTCACCGAAAACGAAACCGATTATGAGCGAATGTTCGGCGTGAAGAGCGCGGGACCGTACGTCAAGGATGCGTTCCACGCTTACGTGATCGAGGGCCGCAAGGACAGCGTAAACCCGCAGGGCGAAGGCACCAAGGCGGCCGCGTTGTATCGCCTCGACCTGGAGCCCGGCGCTAGCGCCACGATCCACTTGCGGCTGGCGGCGGATGGCTCCAGTGCAACGCTCGATGCGGATCAGACGTTCCAACAGCGGCTGGGCGAGGCCGATGAGTTCTACGCGACGTGGCTCGACGACGGCTATACCGATGCGTCGCGGCGCATCGCGCGGCAGGCCTATGGCGGCCTGCTGTGGACCAAGCAGTTCTTTCACTACGGCGTGGCGCAGTGGCTGGAGGGCGACCCCGCGCAACCGGCGCCGCCGGCGGGGCGCGAGAACGGGCGCAACCGCGATTGGAAGCATCTTTACAATCGCGATGTGGTCTCGATGCCGGACAACTGGGAATACCCGTGGTACGCCGCGTGGGACCTGGCCTTCCACATGATTCCGTTCGCCAAGCTGGACCCGAATTTCGCCAAGGAGCAGCTGGTGCTGATGTTGCGGGAGTGGTATATGCATCCCAACGGGCAGATTCCCGCCTACGAGTTTGCCTTTGGCGACGTGAACCCGCCGGTGCATGCCTGGGCGTGCTGGCGCGTATATAAAATGACCGGCCCGCGCGGCGGACGGGACCGCGTCTTCCTGGGCCGGGTGTTCCAGAAGCTGCTCATCAACTTCACCTGGTGGGTGAACCGCAAGGACGTGGAAGGGCAGAACATCTTCTCCGGCGGGTTTCTGGGCCTGGATAACATCGGCGTGTTCGACCGCTCAAGGCCGCTGCCCGGCAATCTGAAACTGGAACAGGCCGACGGCACCGCGTGGATGGCGGCCTATTGCCTGACCATGCTGTCGATGGCGCTGGAACTGGCGCGCGAGGATCCCGAATACGAAGATGTAGCCTCCAAGTTTTTCGAGCACTTCGTGGCCATTGCCAGCGCCATGAATTCACTGGGCGGCAACGGGCTGTGGGACGAGACGGACGGCTTCTATTACGATCAGCTCCGCATAGACGGCACCACGTTTCCGTTGCGCGTGCGTTCGGTGGTGGGACTGGTGCCGCTGTTTGCCGTGGTGGTGCTCGACTACGACGACATCGCCCACCTGCCTGGCTTTCGCAAGCGGATGGACTGGTTCCTGGAGAACCGCAAGGATTTGTGCGAGCAGATTTCTTACATGGAGCAGGACGACGCCGACGGACAGACGCACAGGCTGCTGGCGATCCCGTCGCTGGGGCGCCTGCTGCGCGTGTTGAAGTACCTGCTGGACGAGAACGAATTCCTCTCGCCATACGGCATACGTTCGCTTTCCAAATTCCACCAGGAGCATCCTTACACTTTGCAAATCGACGGCTGCGACCAGCGGGTGGACTACGAGCCGGCCGAATCCACCAGCGGCACATTCGGCGGCAATTCCAACTGGCGCGGGCCGATTTGGTTTCCGGTGAACTATCTTATGGTGGAGGCGCTGGAGCGGTATCACTACTTTTATGGCGACCACTTACGCGTGGAATGCCCCACCGGCTCGGGGCGCATGATGAACCTGAAGGAAGTGGCGGCGGAGATCATGGCACGGCTGGCGCGCATCTTTCTGCCCGGAGAGGACGGGCGCGCGCCGTGGCAGTGCTGCGCACACTATGCGCAAGATCCGAACTGGCGCGATCTGACGCTGTTCTACGAATTCTTCCATGCCGACAACGGACGCGGGTTAGGCGCGAGCCATCAGACGGGGTGGACGGCGCTGGTGGTGCGGTGTCTGGAAGATATGGCGCGGCGGAGCCAAAACACCGCTCCTTAGCATGTTCGACCTTCCGATCCGCGACCGTGAGGGAGCGGTCTGCAGATCTATACTGGAGGAAGCATGACCATCGACGAACGGCTGGAACGCCTCACGGAACGCCACGAGGCCCTTGCCCAGAGCATCGAACTGCTCACCCACGATATTAGGGAAATGCGCGCCGCCGCCGCCGAACGGGACGCAAAGGAGGCGGAACGCGACGCAAAGTACAACGAGCGCTTCAGCCGCATCCTGGGCATCGTGGAAACGCAAACCGGCAACATCGAGAAGCAGGCCGCCAACATCGACAAACTGGCCGCGCTCGCCCGTGACCACGAGCACCGCATTGGGCGGCAAGAAAACCGCTAACCACTAACAAACTACGCGGCGCTGTTGTTACTGATTTCCTCGCGGATGATGCGCCGCAGAGCCTCTTCCCACTTTGGAGTTTCCCCTCGACATATTCGCGTAGAGCTGAATTGATTAAGGTCTGGTATCCCACCTTGCCGCCGGACCGGTCGGCGATTGCGCCGAAATAGTCGATCAAGTCTTCATCCAGCCGGATGGTGATTCTCACTTTTTCTGGTTCCGGAGGCGGCTCGGCAACGACTCGGCCGCGCCTGCCTTTGCTGAAATCGCATGTATGCTTCATCGTTGTGCCTCATCCTGTTCGCGCTCGGGCCGTCCGGCCGTGCGAGCTGAGACGATCCGGATATTCTCGCCCCTATAGCAGTAAACAACGATCCGGCACAAGCCCAGACGCTCGGCGAGATCCTCGCGGCGACGAAGAGCCTGAAGGCCAGCCTGGCGATCGCCGGCGAAGACGGCATTCAATGGAAATGCGTCCAGGCCGCCGCCGGTCTGGTAAAGTTCGTGGCGGAAAACAGCCCGGGCAGCGCCGCCAATTTCATCGCCGCCACGGCCATGCTGGCGCCCTACGCGCCGTTCTACCCGGGCTCGTATCACCTGGGCGATGGATGGCGCTTCGCGATCGCCACCGAAGCAGCCAACGTCGTGGATCGGGTTTTCGCGCAGACTGGCGGCAAAGCGCCCCAGGCGGCGGAGCGGCTCACGCACGAGTTAGGCGCGCACGCTGGCGTCAGCTTCGGATCGAGCGGCACCATGACGGCGGCGGCAGTGATCACCAAAGCCGTGCAGTCACTGGCGGTGAAGCGCATCGGGTTCTCCGGCCTGATGCTGCCCGTTATGGAAGACAGCCTGCTCGCGCGGCGTTGGAGCGAAGGCGCGTATGACCTGGATGCCCTGCTGGCTTACTCGGCGGTCTGCGGCACCGGCCTGGATACAATACCAATGGCGGCCGATGTGACTGTGCCGCAGATTGCGCGCATCCTGGGCGATGTGGCCTCGCTGGCCTTCAAATGGACAAAGCCGTTGACTGCGCGCCTGCTGCCGGTGAAAGAGAAGAAGCCGGGCGACTGGACCGCGTTCGACGATCCGTTCCTGGTGAACACGATGATTCGGCCCGTGCGATAGTGCAGTTGCCCGAACTCGGCAGGCCACCCACAACGATGGCCTGCCCCACGGCTGAATCCGTTCGTCAAACAACCCGAACGGTCCATGGCTCCGAACTGACTCCGCCGCACTCGATGCGCAGCGCGTGCTCGCACTTCGGGACGCTCCCCGGCACCTCCGCATTGATCTGGCTATGGCCCACCCCATCTGGCGCGCCAACCCAGTACACGCTTAGCGGCATGTCGCCCAGAAACACCCGGACATTGTGGCGGTCGGCATTCTCGGGAAGACCGGCCACCCAGCAGCTTGCATAACCAACCTCTGTGACAGTGACCTCGCCACTCTGCCCGTTGATTGCATCGCGGACGCCGTGGCAGACAATCCGGCTGACTTCTAAGGGAAGGTCCACGGCGATCCGCACAGCATTGCTGAAGTCAGTGTCCGCGAACCGTAGCCGCACTGCATGCCATCCGGGTGACAAGCCGCGCGGCAAGGGAAAGTTCGCGACCCACCAGCCGTCCTCGCGGCGCCCGGCGTAGTAGGCAGCGAAGCCGAACTCGTCCACCTCCAGGCATAGGTCTTCCTTGGCAATGGTGTCGCGGGTGCTGCGGAACCAACACGAGATGTACTGTTCCTTGCGGCTTGAAAAATTGACACCGTAGTTGACATGGTTCCTGGCGAAGCCGAGCTCGGGCGGCGGGGCGGCAGGCTGCGCCGGGGGCGGCTCCCATCGGCGGTAGCAAGCCACCATCGCGTTGTAAGGCTCACTGTGCAGCAATTCCACGCGGGCAAATCCGGCGCTGCGGCACATCGCCAACAGGCACGCCACGCTGGGACCAACCCAGTTATCGAATTGGTTGGCTAACTCGTAGCCTTCATAAAACTCCAGAGTCGGGATATCGTCAGTATGTTCCCGCCAGGTGTCTCCATCGGTAACGAATGACTCGACGATGGCCAGGTCAGTCGTCACACTGCACACAATTTCCAGCGCCAGCAGCGGATGCCGCAAGTGATACAGAACGCCGAGCAGGAAAACGATGTCGAATCTCCCCAAGCCGGCGTCCGGTAATTCGTAGATCTCGAGGATCCGGTAATCGGCCTTGGAAGCAAGCTTGCGATGTAACTCGACAAAGTGCGGCGCTTCCACGCAATCGACGGATGTCACATCGGCGCCGCGGCGCTCCGCCTCGAAACTGAACCAGCCGTCCCATGCGCCGATATCCAGCACGCGCTTGCCGTGCAGATCGCCGGGAATGGGAAAGCGCGCGAAGCGCGCGCGCAGCCGCGGCAGCGGATTCACGCCGTCGATCGAAGTGCCATCGGGCAGCTCGAAGCTGTGATACCAACCCTTTTCGGCCAGTTCTTCGGTGCGGTCCTGGCGCTTGCGGGCTTCGCGGATTGATTCGGGGTGCATAGGTTTCGGACAGAAGCTGACCGTTTAACGGCGGCATATTTGCTATGTGTAACTTACTGATTATCTCAAACGCTGATACCGCTGTTCCGGCGGAACGACTGTACATGTGATTGTACATAGGGCCGCGACAACCCACGTGAGGAGCCATCTACTCGTCGTGGCGTGACTGTACACGCCTCCTCAGCGGCTCCCTCACCGCGTCACGTTCGATTATAAGCCGTCCGGGGCAGCCCCGGACCCGAGCGCCCTGCCGCCACCCGCTTCAAAATCGACGCCATGCGGCTACAATCGGCCGCGGAGCGTTCGGATAGCCCGCGGGCGAGCCCAAAGCCCGGTCTGGCATGCATTATTTAGTCAGATTCAGCAGCACTATAACGCCGCCCGAGCCGTCCGGCTCGACGATATCCGGCAGTCCGGCTGAAGCAGATTGGCCGTGAAGATTCTCCACCAGTAAGTTAGAGGGCGACGGACCGGTGCCGATATCGAACGGTGTCGCGTATTTAGCGTCGCCCTCGCCGAGGTAGATCGCAAGTGTGTCACCTCCCGATACGCAAACATCCGGAATCCCGTCGCCGTTCACGTCCGCCGCTAAAATGCTACCGACGATACCTAGCGGGCTGCCCAGGAGTTGGCTGTATTCAAATGTTCCCGTGCGATTTCCCAAATAAATCGAGGCGCCACCACTAGCTGTATCCTGCACCACGAGGTCAAGGTTCCCGTCCCCATTCACGTCAACCAGGATTGGCGCGGTTGTGAGCGCCCCGAAGTCTGTTGGCATTTGAGTAAAGCCGCCTTGCTGGTTGTTGAGCAAAACAAACACATCGTTGTACGGAACGGCGTTGTTCGTCATTACCAAATCTGGCCAGCCGTCGTTATTGATATCTCCGGCTGCAATACCAGAGAATCCGGTCGAGGGAGAGCTAGCTACGATATCACTCGGGCCCTGGAAAGTGCCGTCGCCGTTGCCCAGCGCCAACAGATTGCCCGAGGTGGCGAAATCCAACTTGCCGTCTTTGTTGAAATCCCCAGCACCACCGCGCCGCCCGAATTAGGTGTTGGGGTGGTGCTGGTTAACGTAAATGTCCCATTCCCATTGCCCAGATACGACACCAAGGCGTTGGGCGAGCCGTTCACCGCCACCAGCAGGTCCGGTATGCCGTCCCCGTTCAAATCGCCCGTAACCAGGCAGGCCGCCCCGTTGATGGCGATGGTCGACCCCGGGGTGAACGGAGAAGCCGCTTTCCCGGTGCCGAGGAGGATAGAAACGCCCGTTGAAGTGATGACTGCCAAGTCCGGCCTGCCATCGCCGTTGAAATCGGCTGCCACGCCACAGCTCGTGCCCCCGCTGACGCTGGTCCAGATGCCATCCTCGTATGCGCCCTTTCCCTCGCTTAGCAGCACAGAAACGGCATAATAGCCGCTGGTTAAAATATCCGTCAGACCATCATTTCGCAGGTCGGCCAGGACAACGTTCCTCGGCTGCTGCACCTCGTTGATGGTGTACTGATATGGCGCATCGAATTTGCCGTTTCCCTTGCCCAGCGCGATGTAACCTTGGGTCGAGACTAGATCAGGAATACCGTCGCCATTAACGTCGCCGATGGCAACGCCCTCATAGCCCGGAAGATCGGCATACGAAGGTCCCGAGAAGGTGCCGGCGGCGTTGCCGGTGTAAATGAACACGTCGTTGGAAGCTTTGGTTGAAACGACGACGCTCGGATAGCCGCCCTTGGTCAGGCTGCCGGCTGCGATCGAGGACACTGCCTTCGGCGCGGCGAAAATCTGCGGCTGATGGAAAGTTCCGTTGCCGTTGCCTAGCAACACCGCAAATCCCGCTCCAGAGGCGTCCGTACCGCCGCCATCCTGCCCCACAACGAGATCGAGATTGCCATCCTGGTTGAAGTCCGCCGCAGCTATCGGACCCACCTCAGTCGGTAACGATGCGACAAGTGTCGCGGGGTTGAGCAGGCCACCGCCTTGGCCGGTCAAAAGCCACAGGCCAGAGGTACCCGAGGCAGCCACATCCAAAATGCCATCTCCATTAAAGTCTCCAACTACCAAGTAGCGCAGCCCCGTGTCGGGAACATTGTAGAATGCGCCGGATTGAAAGGTTCCGTTGCCGTTGCCCAGCGAAATACCAATGCCCTCTCCACTGCGGTTTTCAGCCGTATATGCGATGTCGACAATGCCATCGCCATTTAGATCCTGAAGAATGAACTGGCCAGTCTCACCGCCAGCGAGATTGGAAGTGGGGCCGACGCGAAATGTCCCATTGCCGTTGCCGAGTTCCACCTCAATGTTCGCCCCGCTTACCACGAGATCTGGGATACCATCGCCGTTGGTATCGGCGACCTGCAACCAGTAGGTAAGGAGCCCCGGATAGGCCCGCCGTGCAAAGAAAGTGGACGTCGTGGGGTTGGCCGCGCTTGCCAACACCGCTGATGCCAAAAAAAACGCTGTGAAGAGCACCCCACGTCTCCAAGTAAGCTTCATCGTCGCCTCCCCAAAGGCAGAGCTATGCTACCACGGGAGAGTTGCCAACCACAGTCCCCGTCGCGGGCGTCCCGGTCTCAGTTAAGTACTCATAGCCGTTATCCATCAGCCATGACCGCACGCTCACAGGAAGGTCTGAATTTCGCCGGCTTTATTTTTCGTCACAATCAAGGCTGCACACCGGAGTGTGCACGGTTGCCACTGCATTTTCAAGAAGAAGCAGAGAGTTAAATAGGAGCTAACTGCTCCTCAATTGGTTCCGCTCAACAATACCAAGGCTCCGTCAGATATGGGATAGTCACTCGCGGGCGGCCGGGCGGCACATCCGGCAAGCGGGGCGGCCGCATCGCCATGGCCTCGTGCGTCATTTCCCAGGCACGGTGGAAAATCGTACGGCGATCTTCCTTGGCGGTCACCGCGCGCGCAATAGCCGCTTCCAGGTCGCGCTGCAGCTTATCGACTCGGGCATCGGGATGCACCCAGCGGTAACTCAGCGCCTCCTCATCGAATGCGCCGATGGCTGCGCGCGCTTCCGGTAATTCCAGCAGCCGCGACGCCGCCGGGACCAGCAAACGGATCGAGAGCTGCACGGGCGAGACGTGCTCAATCAGATCCAGATCGGCAATCGCCGCCAGTAAGTCCGCGTAGCCTTCGAGCGTCATCCACGGGTGGAAGGGGACGAAGGTCGGCGCCAGCACCAGGTCCAACTCGCGAAACATGCGGGCGACGCGCACGAAATCGGCGCGCGTGTGGCCTTTGTCCAAGATGTGTTGCAAGACGTAATCGTCCACAGACTCGACCGCCGACACCACAAACGCACAGCCTGTCTCGCGCAGCAGCGGCAAATGCCCGCTATGCTGCAACAGGTGTTCGACTTTGATGGTCGCATCATAAGTAAGTCGCGGAAATTCGCTATGCAGCGCCCGCACCAGGGCGACGGCGTGCCCGATGCCGTTGAAGAAATCGGGATCGCCAAACGTGATGTGCTGCGCCCCCGCCGCCACCTGGCTGCGAATATCCGCCAGGACGATCTCGCGCTGCACGATGCGGAAGTGCCCCTGGTAGACCGGCACCACCGGACAGTGCCGGCACAAGTGCTTGCAACCGCGGCTGGCTTCCGTATAGCCGACGGTGCGGCGCGCTCCGCCGGGCAGTGCAAGCTGCGCGTACTGCGCGAGCGGCGGCAAACCGCTGCGGTCCGGAGTCAGGAACTGTTGCCGGGCCAGTGAGATCAAGGGCGCCGGGCCGGGACGCACCAGGGACAATAGAGCTTCTTCGAACTCGCCGCCGGCCACCGTCCCCACGCCCAGTTTGCGCAGCAGTTCGGCGTTCACCGGCGCGTACAACCCATAGGCGCACAGGTGCGCGGCGGGGTTGATTGCGCGCGTGCGCCGGATCACCGGGATGGCCAGGCGCGTGGCGGTGTGCATCGGCAGATAGAAGGCTACGGCGCCGGCCGCCCGCAGAGTATCGTCGTCGAGCGGCTGGCGTGCCAGGTCAAGGCAGGCGACCTCCGCGCCGGCATTGCGCAGCCACGCCGCGGGCGATGCCAGCCCGAATGGCTGACGGCCCAGTTCGTAAGTGGAAACGAGGAGGATGCGCAAGTGCTGCTTTCAGTGTGGCACAAGCGGGGAGCGGGACTACGAGTCCCGCGCAGGCTGGAGCCTGCCCCACTAACCCTGTAACCTTTTCCACGCGCCTCGGTATTATTGAGTGAATGCCGGAAACGCGGGCCGACAATGTTCTGATGCAGAAGGTCCGGGATGGCGATTTGACGAAGATGGCGGTGCTGTTCGAGCGCCATCATCGCGCGCTGTTCCGTTACTTTCTGCGGCTCACGGGCAATCGCGAGTTTAGTGAAGACCTTGTGCAGGACGTGTACTTTCGCATGTTGAAATACCGGCACACATATCGGGATGGCAACCCCTTCACGTCCTGGATGTACCAGGTGGGGCGCAA